>NZ_JAMXSJ010000057.1:0-11567 GCF_024124725.1 Halomonas sp. Ps84H-12
TTTAACTGTGTTAGGAACGCGCTGGCATCGTTATAGCCGATCTTTTCCTGACGCTGATAAAACGCGTCGGTGCGATAGCGCAGCACCGCGTTCCAGACAAACCGCACGCACCCAAACGTCCGCGCCAACAAGGCTGCTTGCTCAGGCGTGGGATAGAAGCGGTATTGGTAGGTGCGTTCGGCTTTCATGCTTTACACTTTAGACGAAATATTGTAAGGATGCAAAACACAAGGCGTCCTGGCGGACGCCGCGCTATCCATCCTCGCACCAAAAGTACGAGGTTTTCCGCGCTAACTGATAAACAACCGTATAGAAGGAACTCATTAATAGCCCAACCCCAGCGCCTGATCAAGCTCAGACAGCTCATTGAGTGCCTGTAGCCGCTTGTTATCTATTGCCTGCTTATAGTGCATGACATCTTTGTACTTTACCTTTCTACGGTTTCCTGAGCGATGACACGGAATATGGCCTTCATCTAATATCTTGATCAGCGTAGGACGCGACATCCCCAGCATATCGGCTGCTTCTTGGGTGGTCATTTCAGCATGAACGGGAATGAGCTTCACGGTATTGCCATCACCAAGCTCTATCAGGATATCCACCAAGAGACGCAAGGCGCTGACAGGGACTTCCACTTGATGAAGCCGCCCCTCTTTGTCAGATATAGCGACCTGCTGGGAAGAGGCGGCGGTCTCAACGTAAGCAGCCAGCTCTCGGCTTGATAATTTTGCTAATGTCGCTTCCTCTTCACTGGGAAGCAGTGTTGACATGACGGCCACAGATTCTCTCCTTTCGGCATGTGTGTTGTTGTCATAATACACACAGGCTGAAAATTATTCGAATTATTCGAATACAGATATGAGCGAGGTTATCCCCCCCTGGTACCGGCATGCACGGACTGCTCAGCTACCCTGAGTTCGTTCAGCAGTTGATGGAAGGGTTTGCACCTCCAGAAATCGCCCAACTGATGATTTTCTCTACGCTCAAAAATCACAGCGGCAATTACATCACGCCCCTGTTCGAGGAGAAATTCGAAGACGTGGTGTGGTCGGTGGAGATCACCTGGGAAGGCCTCACACAAGAGATTTATCTTTACATCCTGCTAGAGTTTCAATCGACTGTTGATCGCACTATGCCGATCCGGTTGATGCACTACGTGGCCTGCTTTTACGACCACCTGCTCAAAAATGGCACCACCACCCCGAGCAAAGGGCTACCACCCATTCTGCCTATTGTGCTGTACAACGGCTCTGAGCGTTGGACGGCACGCCAGGATATCTACGACATGGTGTACCCGGAACCACCAGCTTTTCTTCAAGTCTATCAACCACACCTACGGTACTACCTTGTGGATGAAGGGCGCTATACTGATGAAGAGCTGAGATTACGCCCAACACCGCTGAGCGGCGTGTTCAGCATCGAAAAGGCGTCTGCCGACAGGAAAGGCCTGCAGCAAGCCGTTGATCGCATTGTGGCCATTATACAAGCCTCTCCTGATAAAGAGCGGATCGATAACATTATCACCCGCTGGCTCAAACGATATCTTCAGCGGCTAGGAGCCAAGGCAAACCTAGACCAGCTCATCGCCGATATTGAAGAACTGCCTGTAGAAGAGATTGAAAAGCTACGCGCCGACATTAAGCACTAACTCATACTCGAAGTGGCGGTATCTAGAGCAGCCAGCTGCATTCGCAGCTTCTTGGCGTGGTCAGGCTGTATGCCAGACGTGTTGCCAGTCGAGTAGAACCGTTTCAGTCCTTTGTGACGGAATGATTTAATCATGAGGGAATGACAGCATGTTGCGCACCACGCAACAATAAAGTTTAACGCCCCTCACGCGCCGGTTTGGAGCCGCGAAGCGGTGGAAAATCGGTCGCTGTGCAGCCGATTGTTAAAGCCTGCCAAGCCAGTACTGCGGACGTCGCCGGTCATGGGCAACAGCCAGAACTTGAAAACCATCAGGCTTCTCTCGGTAAACGATGGATAGCGGAAATCTGTGAAGGGGCGCTCTACGAATATCTGGCGGCAACTCAACTTGCCAGGCTTTTGGTGACTCGCCAACTAAATTGGCCAGGGCCTCAAATTCCTCTATGAAGGCACCACCCAATCCCGGAACTTTTGATTCGTAATAACCAACTGATTCCAGAAACTCGGCTTCCGCTGCCGGGTGAAAAGAATAGGTCATTTGATCAGTGCTCTAGCCTTCCTCATGACAGCCTCACCAGGCACAGCCTGAACAGTGCCATTATCCAGCTCTTCGCCTCTACGCCGAGCCTCGAGCAACCAATCGGACCTGAGCTCTTCTTCTGACGGAGACTCCAGACTTAATACCAGTCGCTGGATCAATTGTGCTCGCTCCTCTTTAGGAAGGTGGAGCGCCTCGTCTTCAATTTTCTGAAGATTCATGGCAAAAATCTCTCGTTCGCGTAACACTCAATTTTGACACGGATGGGTGCCGGGTTCCACGACTCGGTTTTTCGCTTTAACGCCCGGCTCACGCGCCGGTTTGGAGCTGCAAAGCAGCGGAAATTCGGTCGCTGTGCAGCCGTTTGTTAGCCATTTCTTCTCGACCATGGGTCCAGACTCATACGGGATGCAGACCACCTTTCATCTAATGCAATCGCTAAGCCGTCTGGAAAAATGGAGAATTCTTGCTGATGCATCTGGGATTCAGCCCCATAACCAAAAGCATTCGGAGCTTGCGACATGGTTTTCTCCTCTAGCCTAGCTACGACTTCTCGGTCAATGCCAATACTGACGCCGATCTCTGATAGTTCACGCACTATAAATTTACGATTCCCTATCGCTCTTTCTTGACCTTGTTCAATAGCAGCGAGCGATGCCGAATAGTACATCCCGAGAACATTCTCCACGTTAAACTGTAGATCTCTCGCACTATCATCGAACTCCTCTGGGTCCTCGATTGCCCAGTGCAGTTTCGGACTGAATGATGCCTGAACTGCAACCCGCAGAGATGGGTATTGCCCATTTATTTTACGGAGCTGACGTGTTTGTTTTTTGGCGGCATCCATTGCAGATTTACTGTGTCCCCAAGTGCGCCCCTTCGCTTCGGCAACAATCCATTCTCTGTTTCTCCGAAGACCAATCAAGTCCGGCTCCGAATTACCTTTCAGAGACGCTGTTCCGCCCAGAGTATTCAACATGGACAAGTGAAAAAACCAGGGCACATCTAAAAGGCGGTGGCCCATGACCTTGGCCGCAAGCATGCCCATGAAATATGAGACTCCGCTTTTCTCCGTTGGATCTAGCCCCGAATAAAGAGTGCTCTTTTCGATAAATAGACCGCTTTCAGATAGATTTGCGTAAACCGTATGACTTCTCACCACCAGATCACTGATCGAATGCCAACCATGCGCCAATAGAAATGCAACACCTGGTTTACCCATTGTCATCGCGGCCCAGACCAACTCGTTCCAAGTGATATTCAATTGGTGACGACCGTGAAGCGTGGGTCCCCAGTGCCGCCCAAATTTTGAAGCTGTGTAAGGAATTCGAGGCATATATCTTTGTCCGGCTAACGCCATTGTTTAGCGGCGCCCATGTAGCGCAGCGAAATGGGCGTCCGGTGGAGGGCCGGAGGCCCGGAACGAACTACAACTACTGGTTATGTTTCTCAAACCCTTTTCACCGGAATTTCACCGGATCATCAGCAGGTTAAACCTGTAAGGGAGGTGGAGCTCCCAAGCTGTGATGACACGCTGGTACGCCTGTTTAGCAAATGACTTAACTTCTCCGAAAGCCTTAATGATCATAAGCAAACCCTCCTTAGGTTGAGTTGATAGATAACCGACAATTTCTGAAAGAATGAACACCACCCAAAAATTGGATGGGTTGAACACTACAAAAATTAAGCCTGTCATCATCAGTCTCAGGAGGCCACCTCTGAGAGACGCTTAAAGAAGCGTTTCGACTCTGTGAACATAACGCCCAAAGCAGCGGCGCGTTTTTAGCGTCCGCTGACTTTGTTTGTTAGGCTATTTACTCTACTACCCCACAATCTCTACACTTACGTTTTCCTTGGGCTTTAATTTCATGACCCATAATGCTTATCCAGTTGTGCGACTCTCTACCTAACTGTTCATCCCCGCATCTTTTGCATTTTTCTATAATTCTGCAGCTAGGGTCCTTTCCGTTCTTCTCATACTGGTGAATAACTTTTTGCTCTTGATGATCACAGTGGGTACAGTTTCGAACTGAATCACAAGGATTGTTCATACTGTTATTCGTATATTTCCAATCTGAAAACTTATGCTTCTTCTTCGTAACGTACTCATTGCAATCTGGACATGTTTTCTCCAAATAGCACTCAGGTTTTCCTTGTATATGTGAATATTCACCTGCATGCCAACCTGTCATGCACTTCGCTGAATTCGCAACACTTTTAACTTTGTCCCAAAACCCCATGTCAATTTCTCCTGTTATTTATTGAATAAATGTATCTCTCGCAACATTTCCGATTGTATTTGTTGTAATTGAGTCAAAACTGCCACCAATTATGCCCCCAACTAAAGGAACCGCTTTACCAAGGTTAATAGCACCTTTCTCTCCGAACTTAGTGACGAGCCTGAATCCAACTTTTTGGTTGATAGCAGTAATAGTCTTTCCAGAAATCGACTTGATGGCATTCGTTGTAAGCTTAGTTCCAATCGTAATGCCAGCACCCTTCATTATATCTTTAGCTGAGTTTCCAGTGAGACACACATAAACCAATGACTTTACTTGGTCATCTTGCACGTCATGCCCACCCATATGAGCAATAGCAGCGATCATTCTTATTTGCACATATAGCACGCTTGTTATATTTGCTGGTAACGTTACCGGCATGGTGATAATCCCACCTAAGCCCGACAAAAAACCAGAAGTTCCAGCTTTAGTGTTTTGCCAACGTATCAGGGAATTTGCTTGTTCTTTTCTACAGTCGCCTTTACGCATATAGCTCTCGGCAAGCTCCTGCGCAGAATCCAGTCCAGGAACTCCATTAACGGCCTTCTCGTACCCCCAATCCAAAGCCGACATAATTTTACTTTGGGTTATTTCCTTGCTCATACTTCATACCTTTTTGAAAGCCTAACGCCAGCCAGCATGCGCGGCTACGGAATGGAGGCAAAGCCGCAATGTAGTAGGCGTCGCCGTGCCTGGCCTTGTTAGACCTATGTCCGATATACGGTAAAATTTGTGCTTAGGAGTGCTGTTTTGCCGCTCAGCTTCATTGTTGTTTGATCAAAAGGAAATGAATTAACATACTCAGTATTTTCGGGCGGCTTGTGCTTAAATATCATCGCTGCCTCACAACGATCTCGGTCGGCCGCGCTTACCGGACCGAAACTGAAACAAAGAACCTCACCTGACTTGAGATGAGACTTCCAATCATCATATTTCTCGTGGTTCGCAACTCGCGAATTTGCGTTTCCTGCTTCACCGATATAGATGAGTTTCTTGAGTGAAACTGTTTCCTCAGACTGGTTGTAGACACAGCTATATACACAATAAACGCCAGAGCTGCTCGGTATCCCGCCCTTGTTCTTATCGCGCCAATATCCGTTAAAATCGATGCTGTATGTTTGAGCTGCCATATTGTTTCTCCTTCTCTTAGGTCTAACAGTGAAGCATTTATTCGCCGTGCGGAGCATGGCGAATAAATGCCTGTTGGACTAAGGCGCGTCCATCAGGCGGCTATTTAATAGGGAATTGTATTGACTGACAGGTGGCCTGAGGTGCCAAACGGCGCATTGGCAGGTCGGGGGGCACGCGCTCTGATCGTCCGTTTCGTCATTATGTCGACACTTCCAAATCCAATTTAACCCAATGTAGCGCGTCTGATGGCTAAAATCCATCATCGGGACGAGCTTATCCATGACTCGCTAGCGAGCCGGTTAGCCAGGTCTGTTGTTGTCGTAGGGCGTTACATCATGCTCGATAGTGTTGCTCCTTGTAGTTAGGCGGCTGATCATGGAGGGGGCGCTGGGGTGTGAGCGTCCCGATCATCCGTAAGGTGGGCTGCTTGCAGTGTGGACAGGTGTAGGTCGGCTCCGCATCGCTGGCGGCTGTATCGACATGGGGGGCCTGGTCAACCATCGCTAGCGCTCGACGGATCTGTACCAGACGTTGCCGTCGGCAGCGATTGGCCAGAAAGCCGTAATGCCGCACTCGCATCAGTCCCCTAGGCAGGACGTGGAGCAGGAAGCGACGCACGAACTCCTCGCCATCCAGAATGAGTTGCTTGTGTCGGTCGTGGTCGCGGTAATCCTTGTAACGTAGGGTCACTTGCTGGTCGTCTACGGCGAGGATACGTGCGTTGCTGATGGCGATCTGGCGCGTGTAGCGCGCCAGGTAGCGTACTACCGCCTGGGTGTGTTCAAGGCAGTCCTTGCTGTAAACCACCCAGTCAGTGGCCATCAGTGTGTTCAATTGAGCATCGACATCGCCGGGCCGGGTAACCCGGTGGAGATCGCCAGCATGGGCGGCCTTGCGCAGAGCGCTCACCATGTGCCCACGGAAGTGGCGTGACAGGGCCCGCACGGGGAACAAGTAGTTGCTTCGCGCTTCATGCCACTTGCCATCGTCACTCAAGGCACCGCCTGGAACCAGACAATGCAGATGCACATGCTGGCTCAGGTTCTGGCCCCAGGTGTGAAGCACCGCGATCATGCCCATTTCGCCGTTGAGGCGTTTTGGGTCTCGTGCAAACGTGCACAGCGTTTGCCAGGCACTCTGGAACAGCAATCGGTGAATCACCTCGGGATGAAGCTGAACCCAGCCATTAAGACTGTGCGGTAGCGTGAATACGACGTGGTAATAGCGCACCGGCAGCATATTGGCCTGCTGACGCTCAGCCCATTGCGCCATGGCGCGGCCCTGACACTGTGGACAGTGACGATCACGACAGCCAAAGTAGCGTGGCTGTACATGAGCGCAGTCAGAGCACTGTAAGACCATCCCACCCATCGCCTTCGTTCGGCAGGCCAGCAGATGGGTACACACCCGTTGGCGCTGGCGATCAAGACCGCTTGGGTCGAGAAAGCGGGTCAATGCCTGTTGCAAGGTAGCGGCCTTAGTCATGGCTCACCTCCAGGGCGGCCACCAGGTCAATATGACACTGATCTCCCCCTTGCTGGTTCGGTAGCCAGTGCAGGTAGCGCATCGTCGACTGGAGGTTACGGTGGCCCAGTAGTCGCTGGAGCTGATGGACGGGCAGGCCTTGCTCCAGAACATGGGTGGCATAGGCATGGCGCAGACTATGGATGCCACCCACCCGCTCGACCCCGGCCAGACGCTTGGCCTGGGTAAAGGCCTTCTGTGGCGCACTGGCGTGCAGGGCTTGATCGGGAAACAGAGCGCTCGGGAACAGCCATGTGACTGGCCGATAGGCGCGCCAGTAATCGCGCAAGCGATCAAGCAGGGTCACGGGTAGTAACACCATACGATCCTTGCCGCCCTTGCCCTGCGTCACACGGAGTTGGTAACGCTGGCTGTCGATGTCACTAACTCGCAGGTGGCAGACCTCGGTCACACGCAATCCGCAGCCATAGCACAGTTCGAGCATCATGCGATGCTTGGCGTTTTGGCAGGCGGCCAGGATCCGCCGAACCTCGTCGCGGGTCAGCAGTTCTGGAATCCGCTGCGGTTTTTTGGGGACGGTGAGCGGCACATCAAACGACGGCCACTGCAACACGTGCAAATACAGGAACCGCACGCCGTGCAGATAGACACGGCAACTGGCGGCAGACAAACCGCGCTCCTGAACCAGGTGATTGAAGAAGTGTTGCAGGTCGTCGGTACTCAACGTGTCTGGCGAACGGTGGAAATAACGTGCCAGATCAGTGACCACCATCAGGTAGGTATTGTGGGTACGTTGCGCAAAGCCACGCTGACGCATGGCCGCGATCATCTTCTGTCGCAGGGCAGTCATCGTCGTCACTCCTGTTGATTGACCCACGTGGGTCAATCAATAGTGTGGCCCGATGAGGCGAAAAACGTGATTCGTCAACAGCTACCGCGAAGCGGTTTAGTTCAACAGTGATTATACACCCTGCCATGAAACCTCAATGAACGTGACATCACAATGACTGAGGTTTCATAGCCACCAAATTGAATCTACCTCATTGATTCTACAGCGTGCAAAGAGAATTTTGGCGATGTAGCCAAAATTCGCGGGCTTGCGCGTTTTGCTCGCCTCAATAACCCCCCGGTGTCAGGATGAGTGTCGTACCCTCTGATACCCCCGGCTTATTCATGGCGGCGCTTTGCGAAGCCCTCGACAACAGCGGCGTGATCGAGGCGCTGGAAGACAACCTGGTCGACCTCCGCAATCCGCTACGCGTCCGCCACTCACCGGCCACTCGCGCTGAAGAAGCCGATCCTGATAAGCGATGCCACCAGTCAGTACCTCCAGACCGCTCGATCAGCACCCTCGTGAATGAGGCGGGATATACCGTTGCGAGGAGTGCATCGGTGGTTACGGAACTGATCACGCGATTAATTTTGAATAGGTACTTAAGCACGAACTACCCCGCACTTCCGCATGCTAGACTACCCATCGTTTGCACAGCGCCACCCTTGGAGGACAGCATGCCAGCTACTCATCGCCGTAAACTGCCCATCGGGATTCAGACCTTTTCCGATATTCGCGAAGGCGGCTACTACTATGTCGATAAAACACCGTTCATTGAGAAGCTGGCCAACCAAAATAAATACTACTTCCTCTCTCGCCCGCGCCGGTTTGGCAAAAGCCTATTGCTGGATACGTTAGGCTGCCTGTTTGAAGGCCGCCAAGCACTGTTTAAAGGCCTATATATTTACGATAAGTGGGACTGGCAGCAGCGTTACCCCGTGGTACGCTTGAGCTTTGGGAGCGGGGTGATGCAAACACGTCAGGAATTGGACGTACGTATCCGCGACCAGTTGCGCACCGAACGTGAGCGGCTTGGACTAACGCTCACCTATGATACCGATATCGCCGGTGAGTTAGCGCACCTACTTCGTCAAGCTCACACGCACGCCGGTCAACGCGTTGTCGTGCTGATTGACGAATACGACAAACCGATTTTGGATAACCTGCTTAACCCTGCATTAGCCCGCGAACTGCGTGAAGGGCTTAAAAATCTCTATAGTGTGCTGAAAGATGCCGACCCCCACTTGCATTTCGTGCTGCTCACCGGGGTCTCCAAGTTCAGCAAAGTTAGCCTGTTTTCAGGGTTAAACAACCTCAACGACATTACGCTAGATACACCATATGCGGATATTTGCGGCTATACCGACCACGATATTGATACCGTATTTGCCCCCGAGCTTTCCGGCCTTGACCGCGACGAGATCCGCCGCTGGTACAACGGCTACCGCTGGGGTGGGCAGGATGTGCCCAGCGTATACAACCCCTTTGACGTACTGCTATTACTACAAAAACGTATTTTCAGCCCCTACTGGTTTGAGAGCGCTACTCCTACGTTCCTGGTCGATGTACTGACGCAACGCGGCGTGTTTACGCCCGCCCTCAGCCAACTACAGACGGAAGCAGAGCTACTGGGGCGCTTCGATGTTGACCATATCGCCACAGAAGCGCTGCTATTCCAAACGGGTTACCTAACGGTACACGCCACCGAAGAACCCATGACAGGCTACCGCCTTTACACACTGGGTTACCCAAACCGCGAAGTAGAAACCAGCCTTAACCAAGCGCTTTTGCCACTACTAGGCCTTCAAGAACCACCCCGGGAACGATTAACGCTGTTCCGCCTGCTACAAGCTCATGATCTCGCGGGCCTAGGCATCCACCTCAAAGCGCTCTATGCCGGCTTACCCCACGACTGGTATCGCAACAACCCTATCGCCCAATATGAAGGCCACTACGCAAGCGTTTTTTACAGCCACTTTGCAGCGCTGGGTGTCGATGTGACGGTGGAAGACGCCAGCCACCACGGCAAAGTCGATATGAGCGTCGACTTTAACGGCCATATCTACCTGTTTGAATTCAAAGTGGTTGAACAGCTACCCGAAGGTAAAGCGCTAGAGCAGATTAAAGCCAAAGGCTACGCCGACAAACACCGCGCCAGCGGCAAGCCGATCCACTTGGTGGGCGTTGAGTTTTCAAGCGTTAAGCGGCAGATAGTCGCGTTTGACGTGGAGACGCTTTAAGTTAGGTTTAGCCAGCGATGAAAGAGTGGTACAACATGTGTATTTAGACAGGAGTACGCATGGCGCTAATCGCACCATGCAAGCCCGCTAAGCGCGAACTACCCCGCACTTCCGCATGCTAGACTACCCATCGTTTGCACAGCGCCATCCTTGGAGGACAGCATGCCAGCTACTCATCGCCGTAAACTGCCCATCGGGATTCAGACCTTTTCCGATATTCGCGAAGGCGGCTACTACTATGTCGATAAAACACCGTTCATTGAGAAGCTGGCCAACCAAAATAAATACTACTTCCTCTCTCGCCCGCGCCGGTTTGGCAAAAGCCTATTGCTGGATACGTTAGGCTGCCTGTTTGAAGGCCGCCAAGCACTGTTTGAAGGCCTATATATTTACGATAAGTGGGACTGGCAGCAGCGTTACCCCGTGGTGCGTTTAAGCTTTGGGAGCGGGGTGATGCAAACACGTCAGGAATTGGACGTACGTATCCGCGACCAGTTGCGCACCGAACGTGAGCGGCTTGGACTAACGCTCACCTACGATACCGATATCGCCGGTGAGTTTGAGCAGCTTATTCGCCAAGCCCACTCGCACTATGGCCAACGTGTGGTAGTGCTAATCGATGAGTATGACAAACCCATTCTGGACAATATCCTAGACGGCGATAGGGCGCGCGAGCTGCGTGAAGGGCTTAAAAATCTCTACAGCGTGCTGAAAGATGCCGACCCCCATTTGCATTTCGTGTTGCTCACCGGCGTCTCCAAGTTCAGCAAAGTCAGCCTGTTTTCAGGGTTAAATAACCTCAACGACATTACGCTAGACGCCCCTTACGCGGCCATTTGCGGCTATACCGACCGCGATATTGATACCGTATTTGCCCCCGAGCTTTCCGGCCTTGAGCGTGACGAGATCCGCCGCTGGTACAACGGCTACCGCTGGGGCAGGCAAGACGTTCCTAGTGTTTATAACCCGTTTGACGTATTGCTGCTGTTACAAAAACGCGAATTTGGGCCTTACTGGTTTGAGAGCGCCACGCCCACCTTTTTAATTGACCTGTTAAAACAACGCGGAGTGTTTACACCACAACTTAATACGCTCCAAGCAAAGGCGCAGTTGCTAGGCCGTTTTGATGTGGATGACATCGCCACCGAGGCGCTGCTGTTCCAGACGGGTTATATTACGATTCAAGACGTGCAAGAGCCCATGACCGGCTACCGGCTTTACTCGCTCGGCTTTCCTAACCGAGAAGTAGAAAGTAGCCTGAACGAATTTCTACTTCCCGTGCTGGGCAGAGTTAAGCTCAGTTCTTGTGTATGGAGGGCAGTAGAGAGGGTGGCGTATCCTGTTGATTGATCTCGCCAGATCACAACCAACATAGGACGGATACGCCATGAGCAATTCTACTCTCCAAGCCGTGA
>NZ_JAMXSJ010000058.1:0-11505 GCF_024124725.1 Halomonas sp. Ps84H-12
TGTGTAAGACCGGCAGTGCCAAGGCATTGAAGGCAACGAACATCGAAGCAGGAACCAGGAAGGTAACGACCTGGGAATCCCCTTCCTTTCCGCCGCAAGGCGGCAGCGCAAGCTGAGGGAGGGGAGGATGTCAATTAGTTCGCATCGTTAAGCGGTGCCTCTTCAGCTGCTGCAGGCGCTACAACCGCAACGGTTTTTTGCTCCCGCGTCCATTTACCCGCTTTTTTATCAATGTACTGAAAGTGCTCGTTGGTAAAGCTGCCCTGGTTACAGGCGTGGCGGTAAGACACGGTAGGCACGTTGGCGTGGGTTAGCCACTGGATAAATACCCCAGGCCCGGTAATGTCGAACACATTAGTCAACTCATTCTGCTTGATATTGACGCTAATTTGTTCAATGAGCAGCGCCAGATTAGGGTTGTTGGGTTTGCTGGCAATAAAGTAGTTACTTAGCTCGCCCTTACGGGTAGTAACATAAAGCTCGTCAATATCGTTAGGTATCACGCTGCCAAGTGGCCAAATGGCGTGGGCATCGATATCCAGGTAGACCCCGCCATGTTTTTGCAGTACCAATAAGCGCCAAAAATCCGCCTGGGCGGCACCAATTTGCAGCCGTGAGTACTGCTGATTAATATCTTTGTCGTAGTGTTCGGCAATGAATGCTTTTCGGGCTTCGGTAATCATAAACCGATACTCAAAGCGCGGGGCCATCAGGCGGTTGAACAGGTAGTTGAGATAAACCGGCAGGGTGACTTTATTGGTAAAGTTGGTTTGCCAAATAATACGTGGAACTACCGAATCATTTTTAGGCGCTAACCAGGGCGCGGAGCGCTCTGGCAGCGTGAAGCGCTTGTTGGGAACAATAGCGTGAAAGACATAGCTGAGTAACTTGGTAATGTTAGCAAATAGCTTAATAAAACGGCTAACAACCACTATCAGCGTTTTGTTGGTGGCAGGCCTTGTAGGCATGAGAATCCTTTTAAATTAGTTCCGTGCGTAACGGTTAAGCGAAGGGGCGTTACCAGCCTCCTTGGCCTTCCAGTAGGCTGCGCATGTTATTGTCGAGCGGTAGCTGGAAATCTGCGCTACCCAATACCATGGCATCGCCAGCGCGAACTACCCGTGCGCTCACATAGAGGTAATCCTGCCCTTGGGCATAAGTTCCCATCAAAATCGAGCGGGCGTTGTGCTGGGCGCTAAGACGTTGAACCTGGCGGGAGAGAATAAGTTCACCCACGCTCTCTTCAATAAACATGCTGTCACGCATTTTGACTTCGCGAACCTGCATGCCTTGCTGTGCCAAAGCGGACGCCATGATCTCCGAGCTAATACGGCCAAAAGTAGAGGATTGGCTTAGGTTATCGATGCTGACAAAGGTAGCGGCAATCATGGGGCTGTAGCGGGTCAGGTCTGGGTTGTTCGCCACCATCTGCTGCGCTGCCTGATGGGCAAGCTGAGAAAGATCAGGTTTAGGCTCTTCCGGTTGGGCATTACTGCCTAGCGTCGAGCAGCCCGTTAGCACCAGCATAGTGAGCAGCAGCATCATTACGCGAATAGGAGCGCACAGAGATCGTAAAGACATAAACATTACCAGGTGTCGGTGATAGAAACTGTTGGCGTGGTGGGCGCTTGGGGAACCCGGTGCGGCGCGTAGTGACGGCGGTCACCTGCATTAATGTAATAGATATTGGAGGAGGAGTAGATGATTCGTTCGCCGTCTAAAATTTGGGTGGTAATAATCACTTCTTCATTGCCGGTATGCGTCCAGCTGCCGCTGGTAATATCGGCAGCAATCGCACCAGGGATAAGCGCTAATGCAGGTTCGCTCCACTGATTATAAGGAATGGTGGCCACAGCAATGCCAGCGGTTAAGGCTGTGAATGCGCCCACGGGCGGGCGTATAAAGCCACGATCTCGATGCGTCACAACTTCAACATCGACATGAATGTTGGCGGTATTCGCTGTGGGAACGGTCATCAATGTCGCGCCGCGTGATACTAGCTCGCTGGTGAGCAAAGTACGAAAGCCCCGACCAAACTCGCCGCCACTATAGGCAGAGGCGCTGCTTTCTTCTGCGGGGGTAATGTAAAAATCACGAAAACGCACGCGTTCGCGCTGTAGGATTTGGGTAGCTTCATGGCGTGCGAGTACATCCCAGTGATGGGCCGCCTGCATGCGCTGCTGTTCCGTGTAAGGGTAAGTGGTGGCGATAGGTGCCTGTGATGTGTTGGCATAAAAACAACCACTCAGCATCAGGCTGACCATTCCCAGGCCAACGGGGCGTAAAAAGTGGACAATGGGGAATGACGTGGGAAGAATGCGCACCTGATAGTTCCTTATCGCTACTAAACAGCTATTTGATAGACTAGTTTGCCATGCTTAGCTTAGATCGGCCACGAGGTTAGAAACTTGAATGAGTGATAACACCCATGCTTGAAGACCACCGCAGCGGCCCACGCCATGATGCGCTGTTGTCTGCGTACCCCGAAGACGAGAGCAATAGCGGCTGGATGATTAGCTACATCGACATTATGACGCTGTTGGTGGCACTGTTTGTAATTATTATCGCCGCAGCTGGGGTGACAAGCCCGGAGTGGTCATCTGCGGATAACCAGGTTGAGCCTGATAACCTCATTGTGCGACCGCTGGAAGTACCGCTGCCAGATGTGTTGGATGAATTTCGTTCACAACGTAGCCCGGTGTTGGCCTCCACCCCTGGAACGCTAAATCCGATGGCGATTAGTGCCGCGCTGGGTGTGGCGGGTTTACCCACCCATTCTGTCTCCACCTTCAGCGTGCCGCCGCTATTAGCACTCCCTGAGCCAGCAGAGCTAACGCCGGCCGATGAGCTACCGTTCGTTAAGACGCTGTCTGAACGCCTGACACCGATCCTTCCTACTCCTTTGGTGCGCATAGAAGAAGAGGTGGCCGCTTCGCCCATGGCAGATTATATGGTGCTACTGACAGATCGCCCCCCGGTTAATGTTCAGGAAATCAGCGATGAGGCCATCAGCAGCGCCCTGGCGCTGGACACAAGCCTGCCTGAGCGCGTTGAAACGTCAGCGTATCTGCCAAATTTAGAGGGCGTAGAGGTCTCCCGTGTGACGGAGGGTATTAGCTTGCGGGTGCAAGATAGGCTGCTGTTCCCTTCTGCTACGGCGGAGCTTACCGAAGGCGGCTCATCGTTGGTGGGTAACCTGCTGGAAACCATTCAGCGCTACGATGGTGAAGTATGGGTAGAGGGGCACTCCGATAGCCAAACCATTAACACGCCGGAGTTTTCATCTAACTGGGCGCTTTCAAGTGCCCGTGCTATCGCCATTGTAGAAGCCTTGGAGGAGGCGGGTGTGGCTTCTGAGCGTTTACGGGCAGTGGGCCTAGCGGCGACTCAGCCGTTAGAAGATAACAGCACGGCAGAAGGGCGTGCCCGTAACCGCCGGGTGGAAGTGGTCATCCATGTGGAGTAGGGCGCACTAGCCAAAGGGTAAGCACAATAAAAAAGCCCGCCGGGGGGGCGGGCATTAAAGGGCTTGGCTCACTGCAGCCCACTGACATCAGGTGAGGGGGTCTACGTGAATGTCAGTGAGTACAACATGAGTATAGCTATTTATGAGATTTTGCCAAGCGCTTGTGCAATTTTTTGTAGGCTTTTAGCTCACCTTTTTTGCACCTATTTGGTGCTTTTCTGATGCGCTTTTTTGGTGCTCAAGCCTTCAGCGCCCTTTCTTTGATTTTAAGTATTTGATTTATATTAGATGAACTTCATTGGCATACATTCTGCTTTATTGCTTATCTGAAAGAGACGCCTGCGTAACGGCTTTTAAGATTGCAATAAGGTGGTGCCATGACCGAACAGACTCGCATTGCACATACTCAGACCGAGTTGCCTGATATAGCGCTGTCGCCCGGTAGTGCTGACCCAGCGCTTCAACCGCGCTTGGTGGTCACTGACCTAGACGGTTCCTTGCTAGACCACCACAGTTATGACTTCTCACCGGCAGCGCCTTGGCTGGCGCGCCTAAAACAGCTGGGCGTGCCCGTTATACCGGTCACTAGTAAAACCCGTGCCGAACTTATTTCCCTGCGTGAAGCGCTAGGCCTGATAGCTACCCCATTTGTGGCGGAAAACGGCGCTGTGATTGGCCTGCCACCGGGCTGGTGTCACGCACGGCTAGACCGCCCAGGTAGTGGTCTGGATGGCGTGGTGGTTAAACACACTGGAGTAGATGTGGGCTTTATCCGGGCACGGCTTAACGTCTGGCGCAAACGCTTGGGCGTTCGTTTTACCCGTATGAGTGAGCTGGATATTACCCAAGTCATGGCGCTTACCGGTTTAGATGAACCCCGTGCCAAGGCTGCCCGAAAGCGTGAAGGCAGCGAGCCGCTTATCTGGGAAGATGACGAGGCCGCGCTGGCAAACTTTCGCTTAGCGCTTGAGGGCGATGGGTTGACGCTGACGCAAGGCGGGCGCTTTTGGCACGTAATGGGCAAAGCCTCTGATAAAGGCAGCGCCGTTGACTGGCTGGTTAAACGATTTACCGCTTTACGGGGTCGTGCGCCGCTCTCATTAGGGCTAGGCGATGGCCCCAATGATATTTCCATGCTCGATGCGGTCGACCAAGCCGTCGTGATTAAAGGCTGCCACGACTTAACTGTCACACCCACGAACACAGCGCTTTATCGCACTAAGGAAACTGGACCAACGGGCTGGGCCGAGGGGGTAGCCCACTGGTGGGGGCGAGACGACCGCCGACTAGCGGCGGTACTTAGCCAACAACCAGAAACGGCCTAACCCAAAAGGGGATCAGCGAATGAGTGACTTTCATCAAAATGGCGTTATCACCGATTTTCATAACCTAACTCGCCGCCCGGTAGAGGCACTGGAGCAGGAACTGAGTCAGTTTGCTAAGCGTCGCCCCATGGGGTTGATACTGCCGTCGCTGTTTTCCGAGCTGGAAGGTCCGGCGCTTTCAGCCATCGTGGATGAGTTAGTGAAGGTGCCTTACCTCAACGAGATTGTAATTGGCCTGGACCGCGCCGACCGTGAGCAATTCTTGTACGCCCGGGAGTTTTTCTCTCGCTTGCCCCAGCATACCCGCATTCTATGGAACGACGGGCCACGCCTACGTGAGTTAGACGCCGAGCTGGAAAGCCACGATCTGGGAGCGTTAGAACCAGGCAAAGGGCGCAATGTGTGGTACTGCGCAGGTTACGTGCTGGCGTCTGGCCGCTCGTCGGTGGTGGGATTACACGACTGCGATATCCTGACCTACGACCGCAGCCTGTTGGCTCGGCTCATGTACCCCGTGGCTCATCCACGTTTTAACTACCGCTTCTGTAAGGGCTACTACCCGCGTATCGCGGAAGGAAAACTGAACGGCCGCGTTTCTCGGTTGATGGTGACGCCGCTGCTGCGGGCACTAAAAACGGTATGCGGGCCGCTACCCTATTTGGACTACTTAGATAGCTTCCGCTACCCGCTCTCTGGGGAGTTCGCAATGCGCAGCGATGTGCTGGAAGGCATCCGTATTCCTGCCGACTGGGGGCTGGAAATTGGCGTACTCTCTGAGCTGCAGCGCAACTACTCCCACCGCCAGCTATGTCAGGTCGATATTGCCGATGCCTACGATCACAAGCATCAGCCCGTTAGCGAAGATGACGCCAAAGCAGGCCTTAACCGCATGAGCCTGGATATCGCGAAAGCGCTGTATCGCAAGCTGGCCACCCAAGGCGTAAGCTTTAGCAGTGAAGACTTCCGCACGCTAAAAGCCACGTACTATCGTTTAGCACTCGATTTGATCGAAGCCTACGACCACGACGCCACCATGAATGGCCTGAGTTTAGACCGTCACTGTGAAGAGCAGGCGGTGGAGTTATTTGCCAGCAACCTGCTGGAAGCGGGCAACCTGTTTTTGGATAACCCCCGCGAACGGCCATTTATTCCTAGCTGGAACCGCGTTCAGGCCGCTGTACCCGACATACTGGCGCGGATGCACGAAGCGGTAGAGTTGGATAACCAGGGCAGGGTGTAGCTGGGAACTGACACTCCTCGCCCGCCGCGCTTCGCGCTTTGGGCGAGGGTTCTGAGATCACCCCCAGAACCTTCCTGCTTCCACACGCCTTCACTAGATAGCAGCTAGGCCGCTGCCCTCCGCTCCGGTCGCTCCACAGGCTAACCCCGCCAGCCCGGCGGTTTGTATATTCCTGGCCGCGTTGATGTCGCGGTCAATGGGATAGCCGCAGCTTTCGCAGTGCCAGTGACGTTGCGACAGCGGCAGTTTCTCAACCTTGTAGCCACAGCCATGACACCGCTTGCTGCTGGGGAACCACTGGCTCACTTTCACCAGTTGGCGCCCCGCCCAGGCGGCCTTGTATTCCAGTTGCCGGACGAACTCACCCCACCCGGCATCGCTAATGGATTTAGAAAGCCGTCTATTCTTGATCATACCAATGATATTAAGTGACTCGACGCACAGGACTTGGTTTTCGTTAATGAGTGCGCGGGTCGCTTTGTGGGTAGCGTCACGGCGACAGTCGGCGATCTTGGCATGTAGCCGTGCCACTTTCCGGCGGTGTTTGTTGCGGTTGTTTGAACCTGTCTGTTTTTTCGCCAACCGGCGCTGCAAGCAGGCCAGCTTCGCCTCGTAGCGTTTCAGATGACGCGGATTGCCCGATTTTGCGCCGTCACTGGTAATGAACAAATCGCTCAAGCCAAGGTCTATGCCGACCGTTTTGGGCGTGACCGGAAGCGCTTTTGGCACGAAATCACACAGGCAACTGATGAAGTAGCGTCCAGCACGATCGCGTGAAATCGTGATGGTAGAGGGTGCAGAGGGTAGTGACCGGCTCCATCGGATGGGTAACGGCGTCTTCGCTTTTGCGATAGTGATCTCACCATCCCGATAGCGGAACGCGGCCTTGGTCAGCCGGATCGACTGCCGGCCATCCTTGCGCTTGAAACGTGGGTAGCGCGCCTTGAGCTTTGGGTTGAAGAAGTTGTCGAAGGCGGCTTTCTGGTCGCGGAGCGTTTGCTGCAGGATCACGCTGGAAACATCCCGCAACCACGGAAACTCCGCCTTTAAGCCCACCAGTCGCTTTTCCGCCGATGAGTGCGAGACCGATTCACCGCGCTGCTGATACGCCTCGGTGCGATAGGCCAGGGTATTATTCCAGACAAAACGGGCACACCCGAACGACTGCGCCAGCAGCTCAGCCTGTTCGGAGGTGGGGTAGAACCGTTCTTTGTAGGCACGCTTTGTCATGCTGTATAAATATCAGGGTAATGAGGCGAAGTCAATCTGGCACCGCTACGCGGTGCGCGCTTGTATCACCGCCCGACTGGGCGATGCTTTACGCGCTGTTTGGTAAGGTAAGCAAGCCCCCGCCTAATTGGGCGGGGGCAGTGCCTATTAAAAGTCGCTGAAGGAGGAGTGAGCCGCTGGCGCGGCAATAGCAGGCTGGTGCGCTTCTTTATTTAACTTAAAGTTAGTCACCAAGTGGCGAAGCTGGGTGCTCAGCTGTGCTAGCTGCTGGGTAGCATGGTTACTCTGCTGTACCAGCCCCGCGTTTTGCTGAGTCATTTGATCCATTTGAGTAACTGCCTGATTGACCTGCTCGATACCGCTGCTCTGCTCAATGGTAGCGGCGGAGATTTCTTGGACCAGAGCACTCAACTGTTGAATATCTTCAACGACGCCTGTAATCACCTTGCCGGTATTGCTCACTTGGCGGCTGCCTTCTACAACTTGGGCGTCCGCATTTTCAATCAGCCCCTTGATCTCTTGCGCGGCAGAAGCAGAACGGCTTGCCAGCTGGCGCACTTCGTTGGCGACGACGGCAAATCCACGGCCTTGCTCCCCGGCACGGGCAGCTTCCACCGAGGCATTTAGCGCCAGAATATTGGTCTGGAAAGCGATGGCATCAATGGTGTTCACGATGCTGCTCATTTGGGTAGCGCTTTCGTTGATAGTAGCCATCGTAGTAATCACCGATGCCATGGCATCGCTACCACGTTGGGCGCTCTCAGCAGTTTTAGTGGCTAGTGTGCGGGCGTGATCGGCATGCTCGGCATTCTGTTTTACTGTCGCCGTCAGTTGCTCCATGCTGGAAGCTGTTTCGGCAAGCGATGCTGCCTGCTCTTCAGTGCGGGTAGAGAGCTCTTCGTTCACGCCCACAATTTGCTCTACCCCGTTATTCACTTGGTCGGCACCGTGGTGTATGTCGCTAATGGTGTCGGCTAGGGTCTCGCGCATGCGGTTAATATCATAAAGCAAACTTTGCTGATCGTTAGTTGAAAGGGACGCGACTTGGGTCAAATCCCCATCGGCGATATGGCGCACCACGGAGGCCGCATAGCGTGGGTCGCCACCTAATCGACGAGCAACATCACGAATAACCCAGCCCATCAACAGAGTCACCGGTATACCAATCACTAACAAAACAATCGCTGAGCGGATTAGCCCGGAGATAAAGGCAGCGTTGATGTCATCCACGTAAACTCCCGCCGCCAACGACCATCCCCATTCCGGTAGATGCGCGACATAGCTAACCTTCGGCACTTGGCCGTCACCGGTAATACGGCGTGAGAAGTAGTCCACATGACCGCCCCCAGCCTGAGCAACGTTAAGAAACGCAGCGTATAAACGTGTACCGCTAGCGTCTTGATAGCTGCTCATATCTTCGCCTCGGGGGCGATTGGGGTGAGACACAATGTCGAGATTATTATCAAAAGCAAAGACATATTCGCCGTCGCCAAAGCGTACGCTGGCAATATTATCAATGGCCCGCTGCTGTGCTTCCGCTTCTGTCAGTTCACCAAGCTCAGCACGTTTTTGTAAGGCCTCAAGCTGCCCATGAACGCTTTTTACAATGTGCTCAATACTGGCGCGACGCTCGTTTTCAAGCGTTTGGCGGTTTTCCCACGCCAACCAGCCTACTAATAGCAGCATCGCTATCCAAATGATGCCAAGTGTGCCCCAAAGCTTCTGCGTCGTTGTCAAACGTTTCATGATGTCCTTGTTAAAAAATTCCAATTAGTAATTAAACCCTGATCTCTATCGGCCAGAATTTTTTATACCTTAGGCTAATTAATAAAAAATGTCTGATCTATGATACCCTTTGAATTCCAAAATGATATAAACATATAATTTTTGTTGCGCTACACTCGCTGTATAGATCCACTGTTAGCAGTCCATCCTCAGGAGGCTCCAGAATGCAGCGCCCTATCGTTACCCACTTCTTTGATGAACCAACCAATACGTTCAGCTATGTGGTGCAAGACCCTGATAGCAGCGCGTGCGCCATTATCGACTCTGTTCTGGACTTTGATTACGCGGCAGGGCGCACTGATATTCGTTCAGCTAATCAAATTATAGCGTTTGTCCGTGAAAAACGGCTGGAAGTGGCTTGGGTATTGGAAACCCATGTCCACGCTGACCACCTCTCCGCAGCGCCGTATCTGCATGATCAGTTAGGAGGCAAAACGGGCATTGGTGCTCATATCGTCGAGGTGCAGGAGATTTTTGGTAAAGCGTTTAATGCAGGCACCGAGTTTGCTCGGGATGGCAGCCAGTTTGATGCGCTATTTAAAGAGAACGATACCTTTGCAATTGGTGCACTAGAGGGGCGTGTACTGCATACGCCTGGACATACACCTGCCTGTTTGACCTATGTGATCGGTGATGCCGCCTTTGTGGGCGATACCCTGTTTATGCCGGATTACGGCACCGCGCGCTGCGATTTTCCTGGCGGCGATGCTCGCACGCTCTACCACTCCATTCAGAAAGTGCTGTCTTTGCCCGAGCAAACGCGGCTATTTCTATGCCACGACTATAAAGCCCCAGGGCGCGAGTTATTTCAGCACGAAACTTCCGTTGCTGAGCAGCGCAAAACGAACGTGCATGTCCATGACGGCATTAGTGAGGAAGAGTTCGTCAAAATGCGTACCGAACGGGATGCCACGTTAGGCATGCCGCGCCTGATTATTCCTTCGGTACAGGTCAATATGCGGGCCGGCGAGCTGCCGCCTGCCGAAGATAACGGCCAGGTATACCTAAAAGTACCAATTAACAGGTTTTAAGCGGCGGTGGGTTTACTTAACGACACATAAATGGGTAGGAAACAGCGATGAAAACGAACGTAGGCGGCATCGACAAAATAGCGCGGATTGCTGTGGGGTTACTGTTAATCGTGCTGACCTTGATGGGCACGATTGGTGTATGGGGGTGGATAGGGGTCGCGCCGTTGGCAACGGGGCTATTCAATTTCTGCCCGGTGTATTCGCTCATGGGTATATCCACCTGTAAAACCAAGCGTTAGGCAACGAGCGTTGGGTAACATAAGGAGCTAGATGTGGACTGGATAGCGAGCCTGCACGGGCTAGTGGGCGGTGTGCTGATTGGACTTTCAGCAGTGTGGCTGATGGGCGCACTAGGCCGCATTGCCGGTATCAGCGGCATTATTGGCGGTTTAATTACTCAGCGGCCTAAAGGAGACAGTGCTTGGCGGGTAGCGTTTTTAGCGGGGCTAATTAGTGGCCCGCTGCTCGTCATGGCCGTTGGGGGTGGGCTGGGGAACGTGGCAGGCGTGCCCAGTGCGGTGATTGGTGAACCTGCAGGCGGTGTGCCGCTTATGTTGTTAGCAGGCCTGCTGGTGGGGATAGGCACGGGGCTTGGCAGTGGCTGCACCAGCGGCCATGGCGTATGTGGCTTGGCGCGGTTAGCGCCCCGGTCTATGGCGGCTACTGGAACCTTCCTGGTCGCGGCCATCGCGACGGTCTATGTGGTACGGCATGTCATCGGAGGTGGGGTATGAGCACACCGGCCGTCAAAACCGCAGCGGGATACCTCGCTGGCCTGCTGTTTGGTTTGGGGCTCGCGATTTCTGGGATGACCGACCCTGCGCGGGTACTCGGCTTTTTGGATATTGCCGGTGCCTGGGACCCAACGCTGATATTTGTACTGGGAGCCGCCGTAGGCACCACCTTTGTGGGCTACCGGTTAGTCTTCGCCCGCGGTACGCCACTGTTTAGCACCAAATTCCAACTGCCGACCAAGCAAGAGCTAGATGCCAAACTGTTAGGCGGAGCGGCGCTGTTTGGGGTGGGCTGGGGGCTTTCCGGTTACTGCCCTGGGCCTGCCATTGCCTCCATTGGTGGGCTAACGCTGCCGCTTCTTGCACTGCTGGCGGCGATGGTGCTGGGCTGGTTTATTGCCCAGCGTATCGCTCGCTAAGTGAGCAACTCCGTTCACGATGACGCCCTTACTTTCCCTGGTAAGGGCGCTTTTTTTGATCTGGTGCAAGGGTTTGGCCAAAGGGCTTAACGTTCGGTTAATGCACGTTTGTCATGCTGCTTCCATCACAAGGAAACCGCTATGCACGGAGTTATTGTCAAATTCTGTGTATGGCCGGTCAGGCGGCAGTCCTGTCTGACTGATCGGTCAAGGGTTCGCCATCCTTGAACTGGACGTTGTTCACGACCAGCTCCAGCTTGTTGAACCCCTTGATC
>NZ_JAMXSJ010000059.1:0-11288 GCF_024124725.1 Halomonas sp. Ps84H-12
TAGGAGTGCCGATGGTAGCGCGAAGGTGAAATAGCGCACGGTGGCTTCATCCAGGCGGCTGTTCGCCGCCCACGCGGGTGCCTCTTTCGCTCGTTGCTCTCGCTCTTTCGTTACGCCGCGCTACGGGCGGGGTTCAGTGCATGCACTTGTAGCGCGTGGTAAGCGAAGCGCACCCGCGAAGCACTCCGGTAGGAGTGCCGATGGTAGCGCGAAGGTGAAATAGCGCACGGTGGCTTCATCCAGGCGGCTGTTCGCCGCCCACGCGGGTGCCTCTTTCGCTCGTTGCTCTCGCTCTTTCGTTACGCCGCGCTACGGGGTCAGTGCATGCACTTGTAGCGCGTGGTAAGCGAAGCGCACCCGCGAAGCACCCCGCTAGGGGTGCCGAAGGCGGCGATGAGGATTGATGCTTCCCGGTAGCCACATCTAGGCGGCTATGCGCCGCCCCCGCGGGTGCCTCTTTCGCTCGTTGCTCTCGCTCTTTCGTTACGCCGCGCTACGGGGTCAGTGCATGCACCTGTAGCGCGTGGTAAGCGAAGCGCACCCGCCTCCTTCGTTGGCTCTTTGCTCGTGCTTATTTCGTCATACCCCTTCCGGCCCGATGTTGTTAGTGTTTTTCCCTATCCCCAAAATCGCGCTTCGATACGGCACTAAATGCCGGTTTCTTGGAATTTTGCTTTGTTCATTGCTACCTCACTCCCCATTGCTTCTTCTATTACGACACAACTCTTGATTGGCGAGTCGTATTATTATCCACGCGTTAAAAAGCAGCTTGATAAGCCAACGGCGTTTTTGGGCTGGGGGCTGAAGGGGAGTGGGGTTCGTGCTGAAAAACTGGCACGTGAATACGAGGCCGAGTGTTGGCACTTGGAAGATGGTTTCATACGTTCCTATATGCCTGGAGCACGTTCGGTTGGTCTCTCGTTGGTCATAGATAAAACGGGCATTTATTATGATGCCAGTCGTCCATCTGACTTAGAGACATTGCTGGAAAAGTCCAAAGACCTGCTGAACGGTGTGAGTGAGAACATCAGTGACTGCATCGCGCGGATAAAGAAAAATAAGATTAGCAAGTACAACCATGCACCTTTGCTTGATGTGGAATGGCTGTCAAGCGTACCGCAAGGTAGCGTGCTCGTGATCGACCAAACGTACGGCGATTTGAGTGTCGAAAAAGGGGGCGCGAGTGACGCTGACTTTTACAAAATGGTTGACGTGGCACTGGCTGAAAATCCACAGGCGACTGTTTATATCAAAACCCATCCAGAAGTTTCCAGTGGTCAAAAGCGTGGGTATCTGAGCGATTATCCAGATCACCCCCGTGTCGAAAAAATCACTTGGCCATGCAATCCCATTCACTTGATGGAGCATGTCGAAAAAGTCTATGTGGTCACCTCGACGATGGGGTTCGAGGCGCTAATGCTAGGGAAGCCGGTCAGTGTTTTTGGTATGCCTTGGTACGCGGGGTGGGGGGCGACCATGGATTACCAACATTGCGCAAGAAGAACACAGCGCCGCTCTATGCAAGAGCTTTTTGCGGCTGCCTATATTCACTATACGACCTATTTGAACCCTGTGACTCACAAGCCTGGCAGCCTGAATGATGTGATTGATTGGCTTGTGCTGCAAAAGCAAAAAGAAGCTGAATTGCCCAAACGTGTGATTGCAGTGGGGCTGCGCAAATGGAAAGCGGCCAACTTGGCCCCTCTGTTATCGCTGCATCCTGAAAAACTAGTGTTTGCCAAATCACAGCGCCGCGTACAGCAACTTGGAGTAAACAGCGATGATGCGGTGGTTGCTTGGGGGCGTGATATTTCTTCTGAATTAGAGGCGCTCATCACTCATACGGGGGCTGCCCGTTGGCGTATGGAAGATGGTTTTATTCGATCAGTCGGGCTGGGGGCGAACTTGGTCGCTCCACAATCGCTGGTATTGGACGATCAGGGGATCTATTTCGATCCTTCCAACGTTTCACGCTTGGAAAGCCTTCTTACGACTCTCACTCCTTTGGGAAATGAACTACGAGCGGCCCAACGGGTCAGGGAGCTTATCGTCCGAGAAGGTATTACTAAGTACAATGTCGAGCCTCGCGTAACGCCTACTTGGGCAGATGGAGAAAAGGAGGTAGTGCTGGTTCCTGGGCAAGTGGAGGATGATGCCTCTATCCGCTATGGATCTAAAACCATCTTCTCTAATTTGAGGCTTTTGCAGGCTGCCAGGGCTAGGCATCCCCAGGCGCTGGTGGTGTACAAGCCCCACCCAGACGTCGTATTTGCAAACCGGGCAGGAAAAATCGATGAGGCCTATGAGTATGCTGATATTGTCGAGGATACTTGCTCGGTTATTAGCTGTATCGAGCATTGTGATGTTGTTCATACCATGACGTCGCTGGTGGGGTTCGATGCGCTGCTTAGAGGTAAGAAAGTCGTTACCTATGGCGAGCCTTTCTATGCAGGTTGGGGATTGACAGAGGATCAGGCTGAACACAGCACGGCTCTGAAACGGCGTGTGAGGACATTGACCCTGGATGAATTAATCGTGGGTGTTCTCCTTCGCTACCCGCGCTATTGGGATCCCCTTTTGAGAGGCTACACGACCTGCGAGGGGGTGATTCGCCAGATCATTAGCCAGCGAAATGCCAATGAAAGCGTGAAAAGCCCCGCAAGTCATCGCCCTGGTTTTCTGAAAAAGCAGTGGATCAAGAGAAAAGCTATCAAAGAAGCACGTTTGAACTTTTACAACATTTAGGTCAAAGAAAATGCGAAAGTATTTTGGCACCGATGGTGTGCGTGGCCTGGTAGGTGAGTTTCCGATGACCCCTGACTTTGCCATGAAACTGGGTTGGGCCGCAGGGCAGGTATTGGGTGCCGAAGGTGTCAAAGAAGTCATTATCGGGAAAGATACTCGTGCCAGTGGCTACATGCTGGAGTCGGCGCTGGAGGCGGGTTTTTCCGCAGCGGGTGTCAACATTGCTCTGGTAGGGCCGTTACCGACGCCTGCAGTGGCATATCTGACCTCTACCTTTCGTGCTGATGCGGGCGTCGTCATCAGCGCCTCGCATAACCCGTTTCACGATAACGGCATTAAGATTTTTGGTCAGGGCGGTTTCAAACTCTCAGACGCACAAGAGCAAGAGATCGAGCGCTTGCTGCATACCGCCATTGAAGGCGGCATGACGTGTGTGAGTTCGGAGCTGTTGGGTAAAGCCCGCCGAGTAGACGATGCCGCTGGGCGTTATATCGAATACTGCAAAGCGAACCTGCCCGGCCACTTGAGCTTGAGCGGCCTGAACGTGGTGGTGGATAGCGCCAACGGCGCTGCCTATAAAGTGGCCCCGGCCGTGTACCGCGAGCTGGGGGCCACCGTGGTGAGTATTCACGACCAGCCCAACGGCGTGAACATCAACGCGGGCTGCGGTGCCACGGCGATGGAAAGCCTACGGGCGGCCGTGCTGCAGCATAAAGCCGACCTGGGGATTGCGCTGGATGGCGATGCCGACCGCCTGATGATGGTGGATCATACCGGGTCGGTGGTCGATGGCGATGAGCTGCTGTTCCTGCTGGCGAAAGATGCCAAGGCATCGGGTTATACCGGCGGTGTCGTCGGTACTCAAATGAGCAATCTGGGCCTGGAGCAAGCACTGGCAGCCATGGATGTGCCCTTTAAGCGTGCCAAAGTAGGCGACCGCTACGTGATGGAGCAACTCAAGGCCACCGGCTGGCGCTTGGGCGGCGAGGGGTCTGGCCACTTACTGAGCCTAGACCACGCCTCCACAGGCGATGCCATCATTGCCTCACTGCGCGTACTCACCTGCTTATTGCAGCAAGAGGCAACGCTGTTTGTGGCAAAGCAGGGCATGCACAAGCTGCCGCAAACGTTGATTAACGTTCGCTACACCGCCGTAGAAGGCATCGACCCGCTAGAAAGCGAGCAGGTGAAAGCGGCAGTCGCCAACGTAGAAACGGAGCTTGGCGATAGTGGCCGTGTGCTGTTGCGTAAATCAGGCACCGAGCCGCTGATTCGTGTGATGGTTGAGGCAGTGGATGCCGAGCAGGCGACGTCTTGCGCGGAGAAAATCGCCGCATCGCTGGCGTAATCCGGCCGTTCGTATGTCAAGCCAGCCAGCCTTTCGGCTGGCTTTTTTGTGATTGCACATGTTTAACCTTTGTGGCGCTGAGGCGCGATACAACATGTGCGTATTGGTGCTGTGTTAGCCTTATCGATTTGTTTACTACTATCATCGTTGCGTAAGCACCGTGCGAGATAGAAATGATATCTAGCAAGGGAGAAGGAAATGGAAGCCATCGTAACGGCATTTTTTAATGAAACACCGGATGCCAGCATTGCTAGCGAGAGGGTAACCTTTGGAACGTCAGGCCACCGAGGCCGAGCTACCGAGCGCACGTTTAACGAAGCGCACATTATTGCCATCACCCAGGCAGTAGTGGATTACCGCCAAGAAGAAGACTACCAAAGCCCGCTGTTTCTGGGGTTGGATACCCACGCGCTTTCACGCCCAGCTTGGGAGTGCGCGCTGCGAGTGCTGGCAGCTAATAAAGTGCCGGTGATGATCGAAAAGGGCCATGGCTACACGGCCACGCCTTTGGTTAGCCACGCGATTTTGCAGCATAACGTTCAGCAGCGCCACGCAATGCCCGCCGCGAAAGCCGATGGCTTGATTATTACGCCATCCCATAACCCGCCAGAAGATGGCGGTATTAAGTACAACCTCCATCACGGCGGCCCAGCAGATACCGAAGCGACCCAATGGATCGAGCTACGCGCCAATGCGTACCTGCTTCGTCAGCTAAGCGATATCACGCTGGTGCCGCTGGAAGAAGCGCTCGCCCATGCCCAGGAGTATGACTTCACCGCGCATTATGTGGCCCAGTTGGGTCACGTGGTGGACATGGCGGCTATTCAAAAAGCTAGTTTAACGCTGGGCGTAGACCCTATGGGCGGCACGGCGCTGCCCGTGTGGCAGGCGATTGGTGAGCATTTCGGCCTGAACCTGGAAGTCGTGAACACTACCATTGATGCCAGCTTCAACTTTATGCCGCCCGATCACGATGGCAAGATCCGCATGGATTGCTCCAGTGCAGCTGCCATGGCGAACCTGCTAAAGATTAAAGACCGCTTCGATATCTCCTTTGGCAACGACCCGGACGCCGACCGCCACGGTATTGTGGATGCTAACGGGCTGATGAACCCGAACCACTTCTTGGCGGTGTGTGTGGATTACCTGATCAGCCATCGCCCGCAGTGGAGCGATTCGCTGAAAATCGGTAAAACGCTGGTCTCTTCTTCGATGATCGACCGCGTTGTGGCCTCGCACAACCGTGAGCTGTTTGAAGTGCCGGTCGGTTTCAAATGGTTCGTGGATGGCCTGCACGAAGGCTGGCTCGCCTTCGGCGGCGAGGAGAGCGCTGGCGCGAGCTTACTCACCCAAGCAGGCGAGGCGTGGTCCACCGATAAAGACGGCATCGCGCTGTGCTTGCTAGCCGCTGAGATTATGGCCGTTACCGGCAAAACGCCCAGCGAGTATTATCAAACCCTCACTGAACGGTTTGGCGAGCCTTTCTACAAACGGGTCGATACCGCCTGCACCGCGGAAGAGAAAGCGGCGTTCAAAAACCTCACCGCCGATAGCATCACCGACACCACCTTGGCCGGAGACCCCATCACCGCCGTATTGGTCAAAGCACCGGGTAACCAAGCCGCCATTGGTGGTTTAAAAGTCACCACCGAAAACGGCTGGTTCGCCGCCCGCCCCAGCGGCACGGAATCGCTCTACAAAGTGTACGCGGAAAGCTTCAAAGGCCCGCAACATCTGGAAGAGCTGATTGAAAGTGCCACCTCGCTGTTATCTGGCGTGTTGAAAGGGTAAATAATTCACGTAGTGTGGCGTAAGCGAAGCAAGGTGGTTACGCCGTATTACGTGGCCCCACAATATGCAAGGCAGGCACCCGTAGCGCGGCGTAAGCGGAGCGCACCTGCGAAGCACTCCGCCAGGAGTGCCGATTTTGGCACCCAGGTATGATCATTAACGGTGGCTTCATCCAGGCGGCTACTCGCCGCCTTCGCGGGTGCCTCATTTGCTCGTTGCTCTCGCTTATTCGTTACGCCGCGCTACGGGGCGGTGCAGACACTCGTAGCGCGTGGTAAGCGGAGCGCACCCGCGAAGCACTCCGTCAGGAGTGCCGATGGTGGTACCTAGGTATGATCATTAACGGTGGCTTCATCCAGGCGGCTATCGCCGCCTTCGCGGGTGCCTCATTCGCTCGTTGCTCTCGCTCATTCGTTACGCCGCGCTACGTGGCTCTACGGCACTTAATGCAGGCACTCCGCTCTAATGGTTCGCAGGCACCCGTAGCGCGGCGTAAGCGGAGCGCACCCGCGAAGCACTCCGCCAGGAGTGCCGAAAGTGGCA
The DNA here is from genome assembly GCF_024124725.1 of Halomonas sp. Ps84H-12. NCBI lineage: Bacteria > Pseudomonadati > Pseudomonadota > Gammaproteobacteria > Oceanospirillales > Halomonadaceae > Halomonas > Halomonas sp. Ps84H-12. The sequence goes on from NZ_JAMXSJ010000059.1 coordinate 6,428, forward strand.
CCGAGGTGTGATGATTCACGGCGGCTTAATCGGGCGGCTACTAGGTTAATGGTGCAGGGTGGCATTGCGCTCTTTTCCATTGACTAGCTATGACGTACTACGCGTGCTTTTCATGATGTTGTAAACTATGTAATTAACACTGGAGTGATATGGACTGGCGTGACGCTTGCTTAATAAATGTAGGCTACAACGCTTTTTGTATATCAAGGAAGACATATGTACACACCGTTATCAGCTGCAACTCAGCGTGTTTATACCCCTGTTAATGCTCTGGCAGTTCATGCTGAGCGGCTCCAGGCTCAATCGCTAAGCGATTTGCTCTCTGACACTACGTCCGCACAACGTCGGGCGGAGTCTTTAGCATTTACGTTTGGCTCGCTTCATATCGATTTCAGTAAGCAGCGCTTAACGCAGGAGACTCTCTCCTTGTTAGTGGAGTGGGCTCATAGCTGCGGGGTAGAAACGAAGCGCCATGCGCTATTTGCGGGGGCTGAAGTCAACCCTTCTGAAAAGCGCCCTGCATTGCACATGGCGGCGCGGTGGCCAGTTGGCTCTATACCGCCAGAGGGAATGGAAACTGCGGCTACTTTTTGCCAGCAACAGCGTAAGAAGTTGGCAGATTTAGTACAACGTGCACATAGTGGTGAATGGTTTGGGGCAACAGGACAGGCTATCACTGATATTGTGCATATTGGCGTCGGTGGCTCTGATTTAGGCCCCAAACTGGTGAGTGAGGCACTGGCTGATCGCCCCAGCCGTGTCAAAGTGGGCGTGCACTATGTCTCGACCATGGATGGGTCGCAGTTACTGCCCTTAATGGAAACATTGAACCCTGCCACAACGCTGCTGGTGCTGGCGTCGAAATCTTTCACGACGGCCGATACGCAGTTCAATGTGCGTACGGCACTGCTGTGGCTCAGCGATGCGCTTGAAGTGGAAGAAGAGACCATCCGCCGTTATCAACTGCTGGGTGTGTCATCTAAACCCGATAAAATGACTGAGTTTGGTATTCCCCAGGCGCATCAGTTGGAGTTCAAAGAGTGGATTGGCGGCCGATTTTCGCTGTGGTCTCCGATTGGCGTGAGTGTTGCCATGCAGCTTGGGATAGAGCATTTTGATGCTCTGTTGGAAGGGGCGCATGCGATGGATCAACATTTCATGGCCGCGCCACTGGAAGCAAACTTACCTACGTTAATGGCCCTGGTGGGGGCTTGGAATAGCCAGTTTTTAAATATCCCTACTCACGCCGTATTGCCTTACGATGGCCGCCTTAAAAGCTTGGCTGCTTACTTACAGCAGCTAGAGATGGAGTCGAACGGTAAAAGCGTTGGTTTAGATGGCCGCTCAATCAATCATGCGACTTGCCCTATTTTATGGGGCGATGTAGGGCCTAACGCGCAGCATGCGTTTTATCAGTTGCTTCATCAGGGTGGGCATACCGTCAGTGCAGATTTTGTGGCGGTGGCAGACCGTGCTATTAGCGCTTTCGAGCACATTAATACAGCGTTAAACGACCAAGAGGCGCTGACGCTGGCGAACTGTTTGGCGCAGTCACAGCTATTTGCGTTAGGAGACGATGCGATACCGCCCGCGTTACGTGGTTATATGGCACAGGGGTATCGAGGCAATCAGCCTAACTCCGTTATACTACTCAAATCGTTAGATGCTTGGTCGATAGGCGCGCTATTGGCGCTATATGAGCATAAGGTGTTTGTTCAATCAGTATTATGGAACATCAACCCTTTTGACCAACCTGGCGTGGAACTCGGTAAGCAATTAGCCAATAGCTTATACCTAACCCTGGCGGGCCAGCCGATTGACCACCAGAATGTAGAAGATCCCGGTACTGCTCAGCTGCTGCGTAAAGTGAGTGAGTGGCGTCAGCAATGTAACGAAAAAGGAAATGGTAAATGACCCAAGTACGCAAAGCGATTATTCCGGTGGCCGGTTTCGGTACGCGCCTGCTGCCTATCAGCAAGGCGATTCCTAAAGAGATGGTGCCGGTGGTGGATCGCCCTCTTATCCAACACGTGGTGGAAGAAGCGCTGGCCGCAGGCATCAACGAAATTATTTTGGTCACGCGTGCTGGAAAATCGGCCATTGAAGACCACTTCGATGCGCATTTTGAACTTGAGCATTCGCTAGCTAGCAAGGGTAAAAATGCGCTGCTGGAAACCCTTTCGGCCATTTCCCCTAAAAAGCTAAAAGTGACCAGCGTTCGTCAGCCCAATGCGAAAGGACTGGGGCATGCCATTTACTGCGCTTCTCACTTGTTAGACAAAGACGAGCCCTTCGCGGTGATTCTGCCGGACGTACTGGTCAAACCCCAGGTAGGCAGCAGCGCGTGTGACTTGGGCAGCATGGTCGAGCGCTGGGAAGCTTCGGATGCGTCGCAAATCATGGTAGAAGCGGTGCCGCAAGAAGACGTTTATCGTTACGGCATTGTCGACTGCGACGAGCCAGCGGCGGGAGAAAGCGCTACTATGCGCGGCGTGGTGGAAAAGCCCAAACCGGAAGACGCGCCGTCGCGCCTGTCTGTCATTGGCCGCTACGTGCTGCCGTACCGCATTATGGAGCTGCTGCGCGATCAGCCGCCGGGCGCGGGTAATGAAATCCAGCTAACCGATGCCATCGACCGCTTGATGCAAGAAGGTCAAACCGTGCAGGCGTTCCGCATGCATGGCCGCACCTTCGATTGCGGACACATCGAAGGCTGGCTGCAAGCCAACACCACGCTCGCCCGGGAAGCGGGATACGACGTTTGACGAGCTGTTGAACGATGAGTGTTTGAAAACCGTCCTATGTGGGCGGTTTTTTATTTTCTGGAGGGGGGGTATGCGGGAATTACTGGAACAGGTCTTGGCCATCGCCAAGCAGGCCGATCATGCCATTATGGCCGTGTATGGCCGTGAGTTTGATGTCACGGTAAAAGTGGACAACAGCCCGCTGACAGAAGCTGATCAGGCAGCTCATAAAGTAATACTGCATGGACTGCAGGCACTGCCACTCCATTACCCGATCCTATCCGAAGAGGACGTAGAAGGCTTTTCAGGTGTGGGTCAAGATGGCCGTTATTGGCTGGTGGACCCGTTGGACGGCACCAAAGAGTTCATCAAGCGCAACGATGAATTCACGGTAAATATTGCCCTGATTGAGCACGGTGTACCCATTCTCGGTGTCGTCACTGCGCCTGCGTTGGGAACGGCTTATATCGCCGCAGAAGACGTTGGCGCTTTCAGCATCGACGCTGAAGACCAACGCCATGCGATTCAAGTGGCGGGGAAACCCTCACCAGGAGCGGTATGGCGTGTACTGGGTAGCCGATCCCATTCAAACCCTGCTTTATCAGCCTGGCTGGATAAGCTGGGTACCTACGATATCCAGCCCTTGGGTAGCTCGCTAAAAAGCTGCCTAATTGCCGAAGGCAAAGCCGACGTGTACCCGCGTTTAGGCCCCACCAGCCTCTGGGACACTGCAGCCGCCCATGCGGTAGTGCGATACGCCGGAGGCCGAGTGGAAACATTAGAGGGGCAGCCGCTCAGCTACGCAAACCCATCCAAAACCTTAAACCCGTCATTTGTAGTGTGGGGGTATTTGTAACCCGCGCTACGGTGCTGCCACTCACCACTCACCACTCACCACTCAACGCTTTTCCAAGCGGAGCGCAACCGCGAAGCACTCCGTTAGGAGTGCCGATAGTGGCACTGTGGTGTGATGATTCACGGTGGCTTGATCAGGCGGCTATCGCCGCCTTCGCGGGTGCCTCATTTGCTCGTGCCTCGCAAGATTCGTTACGCCGCGCTACGGGTATGTGCAGTTGCCCAGTGTTGGTAGGTTTTACGGCACTTGAGGTGAGAACCCGTAGCGCGGTGTAAGCGGAGCGCACCCGCGAAGCACTCCGTTAGGAGTGCCGAAGGTGGCACTGTGGTGTGATGATTTGCAGTGGCATCATCCAGGCGGCTATCCGCCGCCTTCGCGGGTGCCTCATTTGCTCGTGCCTCGCAAGATTCGTTACGCCGCGCTACGGGTATGTGCAGTTGCTCTGTGTTGATAGGTATCACGGCACTTGAGGCAGGCACCCGTAGCGCGGCGTAAGCGGAGCGCACCCGCGAAGCAGCCCGCTAGGGGTGCCGAGGGTGGCGCAGAGGTTTGATGGTTCACTGTGGTCGAATCCAGGCGGCTATCCGCCGCCTTCGCGGGTGCCTCATTTGCTCGTGCCTCGCAAGATTCGTTACGCCGCGCTACGGGTATGTGCAGTTGCCCAGTGTTGGTAGGTTTTACGGCACTTGAGGTGGGCACCCGTAGCGCGGCGTAAGCGGAGCGCACCCGCGAAGCACTCCGTTAGGAGTGCCGATGGTGGCACTGTGGTGTGATGATTTGCGGTGGCTTGATCAGGCGGCTATCGCCGCCTTCGCGGGTGCCTCATTTGCTCGTGCCTCGCAAGATTCGTTACGCCGCGCTACGGGTATGTGCAGTTGCTCTGTGTTGATAGGTATCACGGCACTTGAGGCAGGCACCCGTAGCGCGGCGTAAGCGGAGCGCACCCGCGAAGCACTCCGTTAGGAGTGCCGATGGTGGCACTGAGGTGTGATAATTTTCGGTGGCTTGATCAGGCGACTATCCGCCGCCTTCGCGGGTGCCTCATTTGCTCGTGCCTCGCAAGATTCGTTACGCCGCGCTACGGGTATGTGCAGTTGCTCTGTGTTGATAGGTATCACGGCACTTGAGGCAGGCACCCGTAGCGCGGTGTAAGTGGAGCGCACCCGCGAAGCACTCCGTTAGGAGTGCCGATGGTGGCACCGAGGTGTGATCATTCACGGCAGCTTCATCCAGGCGGCTATCGCCGCCTTCGCGGGTGCCT
>NZ_JAMXSJ010000005.1:0-157114 GCF_024124725.1 Halomonas sp. Ps84H-12
AACGCCGTCTACGCCCATCAGCTGGCCGAGCCCATGGGTGCGCTGCTGGTAGAGCTGGCAGGTGATTACACCCACGTACTGGCCAGCGCCTCCACCACCGGTAAAAACGTCCTGCCACGCTTGGCGGCCCTGAAAGATGTCAGCCAGCTGTCGGATGTGATTGGCGTCGAAAGCGCCGATACTTTCCTGCGCCCGATTTATGCCGGTAACGCCATCGCCACGGTCAAAAGTGACGACGCGCTGAAAGTCATTACCGTGCGCACCACCGCGTTCGATGCGGTGGGCCAGGGCGGCAGCGCAGCCGTGGAAGCGGTAGCGTTCGCCGCTGACAACAGCCAATCCAGCTTTGTCAAAGAAGAGCTGGCCCAGAGCGACCGCCCGGAACTCGGCGGTGCCAAGGTCGTCATCTCCGGTGGCCGTGGCATGGGTAACGGCGAGAACTTCAAGCTGCTGGACGGCATTGCCGACAAGCTGGGCGCGGCCATTGGCGCTTCGCGTGCGGCGGTCGATGCGGGCTTTGTTCCTAACGACATGCAGGTGGGCCAGACCGGTAAGATCGTCGCGCCTGAGCTTTATATTGCGGTGGGTATTTCAGGTGCGATTCAGCACTTGGCGGGCATGAAAGACTCCAAGGTGATCGTCGCCATCAACAAAGACGACGAAGCTCCGATCTTTCAGGTCGCCGACTATGGCCTAGTGGGGGATCTGTTCGAGATTCTGCCAGAGCTGGAAAGCAAGCTGTAAGTCATTGAACTTGCTGCCTGTCAAAAGCCGACTTCGCCAGAAGTCGGCTTTTTTATTGCGGGCGGGTTCGATAAACTGACAATAGTTGACTAAGGTGCTGGGACAAAGATTTGCCGCCGATGGTAAAAAATTGCCGGGGCGGTGGTTGAAAAGGGTGGAGTAAGACCACACCTAATGTAGTGAACGCAACAGAAGCCACTCAAGGAGAAGATAGCATGGCACATACCCTTCCTGAACTGCCGTACGCTTACGATGCTCTCGAGCCGAACATCGACGCGATGACGATGGAAATTCACCACTCTCGCCACCACAACACCTACGTCACCAACCTGAACGGTGCGCTGGAAGGCACCGGTCTAGAAGACGTTCCGGTGGAAGAGCTGGTGGCGAACTTGGATCGCGTACCCGAAGAGAAGCGTCAAGCCGTTATCAACAACGGTGGCGGCCACGCTAATCACTCCATGTTTTGGCAAATGATGTCACCCAACGGTGGCGGACAGCCGCATGGCGACGTGGCTAAAGCCATCGACGCAGAGCTGGGCGGTTTTGATGCATTCAAAGACGCCTTCAAAAAAGCCGCGCTGGGCCGTTTCGGCAGCGGCTGGGCGTGGTTGTCCGTCACGCCTGAGAAAAAGCTGGTCGTCGAAAATACCCTCAACCAAGATAGCCCGTTGATGCACGGCAACACGCCCGTACTCGGTCTGGATGTTTGGGAGCACGCTTACTACCTGAAGTTCCAGAACAAGCGTCCAGACTACGTGGATGCTTTCTTCAACGTGGTGAACTGGGAAGATGTCGAGCGCCGTTACCAAGCCGCCATCGCCTAATACTCACGCCCTGTGAGGGCGGTGTCAGCTACTGACACCGCTGGAAAACCGCTCCCTATCAGGGAGCGGTTTTTTTGTGTCTGGGTATAGCGCTGGGCATGAGCTGTCCATAACCTGTGGATGAAAAAATACCATATATGCTGAAATTGATTTTCTCTTAGTCTATATATAGTATGCGTGGTGACTTTTAGAGGGGTAGAGCAAGCACTGCGCACTACCTGAAAATTGCCGCTATGAAAAGGGGAAATAGCCATGGAAATCCAAATTTATAGCAAGCCTGCCTGTGTACAGTGTACTGCCACCTATCGCGCGCTGGATAAGCAAGGCCTTGAGTACACCGTCATCGACATTACCGCCGAAACGGGTGCTCAAGCAGAAGTCGAAGCGCTGGGTTACCGCCAGCTGCCTGTCGTGGTCGTCGGTGAAGAGCACTGGTCGGGCTTCCGTCCGGACCGCATCCAAGCGTTGGCGTAATCGTCACCCATGCACGCTGCTGACGTGGAAGCCGAGCAGGCAGGTACGCTGGTCTATTTTTCCACCAAGTCAGGCAACACCCATCGCTTTATTGAAAAGCTTGGTTTAAGTGCACAGCGGCTGCCGTTACATCGTGAAGCCCCGACGCTACGCATTGAGCAGCCCTACATATTGGTTACCCCCACCTACGGAGGTGGCTCGGCCAATGGGGCTGTGCCAAAGCAGGTTATTCGGTTTTTAAATGACGAGCACAACCGACACCTCTTACGAGGTGTCATTGCTGCTGGTAATACTAATTTTGGTGACGCATACGCTTTGGCGGGGCGAATCATTGCCCAAAAGTGCCAAGTGCCGCTGCTTTATCGTTTTGAATTGTTTGGTACCGATGACGATGTCGCCAAGGTCCGCAAAGGAGTAGAAGAGTTTTGGAAACGTCAAGCTCAGTCTCTAAGAACGTAGCTGCAAAAAACTCGGCAGATCAACGCCCTGCTGCGGGAGCCACCGAGGCGCGCACGCTGGATTACCATGCGCTGAATGCGATGTTGAACCTGTACGGTGCCAACGGCGAACTGCAGTTGGATAAAGACCGCGAAGCGGCGCGCCAGTACTTCTTGCAGCACGTCAATCAGAACACCGTGTTCTTCCACTCCTTGGAAGAGAAGTTGGACTACCTAGTGGAAGAGCAGTACTACGAAGCCGACGTGCTGGCGCAGTACAGCTTTACGTTTGTCAAAGCGCTGTTCGAGCAGGCGTATGCGTACAAATTCCGCTTCCCGAGCTTCTTGGGTGCGTTCAAGTACTACACCAGCTACACGCTCAAAACCTTCGACGGCAAACGTTATCTCGAGCGGTATGAAGACCGGGTTTGCATGGTGGCGCTCACGCTAGCGCGTGGCGATGAAGCGTTGGCCAAGTCGCTAGTCGACGAGATCATCAGCGGCCGTTTCCAGCCTGCGACGCCCACCTTCCTAAACTGTGGTAAGCGCCAGCGAGGCGAGCTGGTCTCTTGCTTCTTGCTGCGTATCGAAGACAATATGGAGTCCATCGGGCGTTCCATCAACTCCGCGCTGCAGCTCTCCAAGCGTGGCGGCGGCGTGGCCTTCCTGCTCAGCAACATTCGCGAATCCGGCGCGCCGATCAAGCGTATCGAGAACCAGTCGTCGGGCATCATTCCGATCATGAAACTGCTGGAAGACGCGTTCTCCTACGCCAATCAGCTAGGTGCGCGTCAAGGTGCCGGAGCGGTCTATCTCAACGCCCACCACCCGGACATTCTGCGCTTTTTGGACACCAAGCGTGAAAACGCGGACGAAAAAATCCGCATCAAAACGCTGTCGCTGGGCGTGACCATTCCCGATATCACGTTCGAGCTGGCCAAGCGCAACGACGACATGTACCTCTTCTCGCCCTACGATGTCGAGCGCGTCTACGGCGTGCCGTTTGGCGATATCAGTGTGACCGAGAAGTACCATGAAATGGTGGCCGACGCGCGTATTCGCAAGCACAAGATCAATGCTCGCGCCTTCTTCCAAACCCTGGCCGAGCTGCAGTTCGAGTCTGGCTACCCGTATATCATGTTCGAAGATACGGTCAACCGCGCCAACCCGATTGCAGGCCGTATCAACATGAGTAACCTGTGCTCCGAGATTCTGCAGGTCAACACGCCGACCGAGTACGACGACGACTTGGGCTACCGTCAGGTAGGGCAAGATATCTCTTGTAACCTCGGCTCGATGAACATCGCCAAGGTGATGGATTCCGGTGATATCGGCACCAGCGTCGAGATCGCCATTCGCGGTCTGACCGCCGTGTCTGAAATGAGTAATCTGCGCAGCGTTCCCTCCATCGCCGAGGGTAATGCCAAATCGCGCGCCATCGGTCTTGGCCAGATGAACCTGCATGGCTTCCTGGCTCGCGAGCATATTTATTACGGCTCAGAAGAAGGGTTGGACTTCACGAACCTGTACTTCTACTGCGTTGCGTTCCATGCCATTCGTGCGTCGAACCAGTTGGCCATCGAACACGGTGAGACCTTTGCCGGGTTCGCAGACTCTACCTATGCATCGGGTACGTTCTTCGATAAGTACACCGACCAGGCGTGGCTGCCGCGTACCGAGAAAGTCCGTCAGCTTTTCGAGCGCAGCGGTATTGCATTGCCCACGCAAGACGATTGGCAAGCGCTGAAAGCCTCGGTGATGGCGCACGGCCTATACAACCGTAACCTTCAAGCGGTACCGCCGACTGGTTCTATCTCGTACATCAACCACTCCACCTCCAGCATTCACCCGGTGGCGGCGAAGATCGAGATCCGTAAAGAGGGCAAGCTGGGTCGCGTTTACTACCCAGCGCCATTCTTGAACGAAGCGAATTTCGATTACTTCCAGGATGCTTACGAAATCGGTCCTGAAAAAATTATCGATACCTACGCGGAGGCGTCCAAGCACGTTGACCAAGGCCTTTCGTTGACACTGTTCTTCCCGGACACGGCCACCACGCGGGATATCAACAAGGCGCAAATTTACGCATGGCGTAAAGGTATCAAGACGCTTTACTACATTCGCTTACGCCAAAGTGCGCTTGAAGGCACCGAGGTAGAGGGTTGCGTCTCCTGTACGCTGTAACCTCGGATACGCTTTTAAGAAGATGTTTGTGAGAGAACTCTGATGACGATGATGCAACGTTTGTCGCGAGTGAATGCGATTAACTGGAACCGCCTTCAAGACGATAAAGACCTTGAGGTATGGAACCGCCTGACCAGTAACTTCTGGTTGCCGGAAAAAGTGCCGCTCTCTAATGATATTCAGTCGTGGAACACGCTGACGCAGCAAGAGAAGCAGCTTACTATCCGCGTATTTACGGGTCTGACGCTGCTGGACACCATTCAAAGCAGCGTGGGTGCGCCTGTGCTGATGGAAGATGCCCGCACTCCTCATGAAGAAGCGGTATACACCAATATCGCCTTTATGGAATCTGTGCATGCGCGCTCCTACAGCTCGATTTTCTCGACGCTGTGTGCAACGCGTGATGTAGACGACGCGTTCCGCTGGAGTGAGGAAAATCCGACGCTACAGATGAAGTCGGAGCTCATCCTGAAGCGCTACCGCTCCGACGACCCGCTGATGCGCAAGGTGGCGAGCGTTTTCCTGGAGTCGTTCCTGTTCTACTCCGGCTTCTACTTGCCCATGTACTGGTCCAGTCATGCCAAGCTGACCAACACGGCCGACCTGATTCGTTTGATCATTCGCGATGAAGCGGTGCATGGTTACTACGTGGGCTACAAATTCCAGCAGGCGCTGGCAGAAGAGACGCCCGAGCGACAGCAGGAAGTCAAAGATTACGCTTACGAGCTGCTGCTGGAGCTTTACGACAACGAAGTTCGCTACACCGAGTCGCTGTATGATGAAGTGGGTCTGTCGGAAGATGTGAAGAAATTCCTTCACTACAACGCCAACAAAGCCCTGATGAACTTGGGCTTTGAGCCGCTGTTCCCCAGCAGCGTGACGGACGTTGACCCGACGATCATGGCCGCACTGTCACCCAGCGCGGATGAGAACCACGACTTCTTCTCAGGGTCTGGCTCTTCCTATGTCATTGGTAAAGCGGTCGCCACAGAAGACGACGACTGGGCGTTTTAAGCACTGCTGTCGTTACGTTCTCTACGGGAGCTTATGGCTCCCGTTTTTTATGCGCGCAACTCCCGCCAGACTGTTGGTGGATGTTAATGATAAATATTGTCATTTATTCTATTAGTGTTACGCTATGCACTGCACGCGTTAAACGCAAATCGTTCTTATACCTAATGAGTTTTAGCGCGCCGTTCGTGAGGGCGCGTTAAGCAGTGACGGAGACATAACGTGCTGAAAAGGCCTTTCTTTGCCTTGCGTGGGTGTTGGCTAGCAGGAGTGCTGGCCAGCGGTACGCTGATGGCAAGTGATGAGACAATGGATCAGGCGGCCCAAAGTGTCGAGGCCCAGCAAACCCAGTCTGAACTGCAGCAGCAAATTAACAGCGCGGATGAAGCTACGCGTTCCGCCATTGAAGAGTTGCGCCGCCTAGAGCGGGAAACCCGCCAGATAGAAACTACTAACGCAACGCTCAGTAGCCGCCTGGCTAGCGAAGCCGAGCGCCTGCAGCGATTAAGCCAAGCGCTTGATACGTTAAGCGATACCCGTGATGCGCTGCCCATGATTGAGCAGGACATGGCCGAGCAGCTAGCCCGTTGGATCGAGTCAGATCTACCTTTCTTAACCGATGAACGCCTCGCCCGGGTGGAATCCGCCGGTAATCCCGAGGCAGGCAGCGCTGAACGCATTGCCAGCTTGCTCGAAGCCTGGCGCGCTGAGCTGGCCTATGGCCGTGAAGTGGATAGTTGGCGAGGCCGGTTGGTGATGGAGGGGGCGTCGCCAAGAGAGGTGGAGTACCTGCGCATTGGCCGTATTGGCTTTTACTACCTGACGCCCGATGGTCGCGAAGGTGGCGTATGGGATGAAGAGAGCGGTGAATGGCTGGCGTTAGACGAACCCGCTCGCCGTCAGGTACGCAACGGCCTGCGCATCGCTAATGATCAGCGCACGCCGGAGCTTCTGCAACTACCACTTTCTATTACTGCCAATGACCAAGGGGGCCAGCCATGAGTCTATTCTCTCGCCCAAAAGCATGGCTTTGCCTAACGTTACTGGTCGGCGCATTAACGAGCAGCGCTGCCATGGCTCAAAGCGACGAACTCGGGTCGCTAAGGGAGGCCCGAGAGGCTGCCCAAGCGCGTGATCAGGAGCGGCTGCAGTCATTCTTAGAAGATCAAGATGGCCTGGAAGCCGCCTTGGAGGAAGCACGCGCTGCCCATGAGGCGGCTGAAGAAGAGCAGGCAGCCCTTGAAGCGCAGCAGGATGAGCAAAGCGAGCAGGCCCAAGCGCTTGCTCAGCGGCAAGAGGAGCAGGGAGAAGCGTTAACCTCATTGCTAGCAGATCTTGCCCGTCATAGTGAAGAAATTCGCAATGAGCTAGGCGGCGATAGCTGGCTAACGCTAGAGGCAGATGCGCTGCCGCCGCGCCTTAATGATGTCGACGTTCTGGAGCGCTCACAAATTGAGGCCGTGGTAGATAGCCTGGCAACGCTCACTGTGAATACCGGTCGTGCCGAGCGTCTCGAGCTGCCGGTGGCGGATGCAAGCGGCGACATAGAGTCACATAGCGTCGTGCGGCTGGGTGATTTTGCTGCCTTTACCGAGTCTGCGCTGCTTAGAAAGGGGCAAGACGAAGAGAGCAGCCTCGCCGAAGTGCCGCGCACGCCAACAGCAATCAGCGACCTGTTAGCGGCTTACCATCAGGGCGAGAGCCGTGAATTTGCCATTGACCCCACGCAAGGCAGTGTTCTCGAAGCGTTGGCGCAACAGCCCACGCTCTGGGAGCGCTTTCAGCAAGGGGGCTACGTCGGTTACGTCGTTGTCGTGCTCGGTGGTATCGGGCTGCTGGTGGCGTTAGCTCAGTATATTTACCTACTGACGGTGAGTGCGCGTGTGCGCCGCCAGCGCCAAAACTTAGATCAGCCAAGCAAGGATAATCCGCTTGGTCGCGTGTTAGAACGCTTTAAAGAGATGGATAAGCACCAAACGCCAGAAGCGCTCGAAGCGAGGCTGGATGAGGCGGTGCTGGCCGAGTTGCCGAAGATTGAGCGTGGTCAGCCTATCGTTAAATTGCTGGCCGCCATTGCACCTCTGCTGGGGCTACTGGGTACCGTGACAGGCATGATCGTGACCTTCCAAGCCATTACGGTATTTGGTACCGGCGACCCGCAGCTAATGGCCGGCGGTATCAGTCAGGCGCTGGTGACCACTGTGCTGGGCTTGGTAACCGCTGTGCCGCTGCTGTTTGCTCAAACGGCGCTCTCCAGTCGCAGCCGTTTTATTACCCAGGTGATTGAAGGCGAAGCCAGCGCCACGTTGGCCGACCATCTGGAAGCGCAGTCCACTCTTTCTGGGCAAACGGTGAACTAGCATGCCGACCTTACCCCTTTGGCTAGAGCCAGTAGAGCGGCTGTTAGAGGCGGGCGGCGCTGTGCTAGTCGTGCTTGCGCTGGTGGCGGTGGTGGTGTTCGCCATGGCGATTGAGCGCTGGTGGTACTACCGCATCAGTTGGCGGCGCGCGCGCCATGAATTGGTTCGTCGCTGGGCGGCCCGTAGCGACCACCGCAGTTGGAGTGCGCGTACGCTACGCCATGTATGGAGTGCGGCTTTGGTGGCCAAGCTTCGCCGCCCGCTGCCCTGGATCAGACTGCTGGTGGTGCTCTGCCCGCTACTGGGGCTGTTGGGTACCGTCACCGGTATGATCGCCGTTTTTGATAGTCTTTCGATGAGTGATACCCACCAAGCTCGGGCCATGGCTGATGGCGTTGCCCGGGCAACGCTGCCTACCTTAACGGGAATGGCCATTGCGGTAGTGGGTATGCTGTTTATTAGCCGTTTAGAGCACGTTATCCGTCGCGAAGACCAGCGTTTGCATGACCGCTTAGCGCGTGCCTTGGAGGAGAGTGATGCGTAGACGCCGTTCTATAGAGGCTGCCGACGACAGCAATGAGGTAAACTTAACGCCGATGCTGGATGTGGTGTTCATTATGCTGATCTTCTTTATCGTCACGACCAGCTTTATCAAGGAGAGCGGGGTGGAGATTGACCGTCCTGAAGCGTCTGCGGCCACGCCCCGCCCCGATGCTCAGGTGCTGATTGCTGTCACGCCGGAAGGAGCGGTATGGGTAGATGGCCAGCCGGTAGATCTACATCGTGTTGGCCAGCAGGTGGCCGGAATGCTCAGTGGTGAAGGGTCGGTGGTTATTCAAGCCGATCGAGAGTCCACCACGGGTGTGCTGATTGAGGTGATGGATCGTCTCCAGCAGGCAGGGGTCGAGCAGGTCGCCGTGGCAGCGAGCCGGAGCGCGCCATGATGCGTCATGCGTTGTCGATGCTAGGCGGTATTGCCCTGGCCGTCGGACTCTTCTGGATGCTGGCGCTGCTGGTGGCACCACCTGAACAGCAAGTCGATGAGCCCATTATGACGATGTCCATGACCATGGTGGAAGCGCCGGAGGTGGCGCCCGAACAGGAGGCACCGCCTCCCGCGCCTGCGCAAGCAGCACCCGCGCCTCCGCCCATGCCGACTCCCGCGCCTGCACCAGTGGCCACCAGTACGATTGCGTTACCCGAGGTAGAGCTGCCTGACGCGCCGGTAGAGCCCGTCGAGTTGGAAAGCGAGCTGCCCGAGCTGACCGAGGCTCAGCCCGAACCCACACCGCGGCCACAGCCAGCTCCTGAACCTGCGCCGGAACCCTCGCCCGAGCCAGCAGAAACGGTAGCGCCACCCGCTGAGCCCGCCGCTGCCCAGCGCGACGCGGCACCGGCCGCAGAGCCTGCCCCCTCCAATGAACCGGTGAGCGTTGGGCAGGTGGCGCCGACGAATCGCGTTAACCCGTCGTATCCACCCCGTGCTCAGCGTCGTGGCATGGAGGGGTTTGTGGAGGTGGAGTTCGTCATTCAGCGTAACGGTAGTGTTGACGGTGGCTCTATTCGGGTGACCAATGCCCAGCCTCGTCGGGTCTTCGAAGACGCTGCCCGCGAAGCGATTGCGCGTTGGCAGTTCGAACCCAGCCAGCAGCTACGTCGCGCCACCCAGCGTATTGAGTTCCAGTTAAGGTAGCGGTGACATGTCTCGTAGAGAAAAATCGCCAAACAGGCTAGTGAACGATGCTGGCCGAGGGAAGAGGATGCAGCGGTGGGTCGCCATCATGTTACTGAGCGCCTTAAGCGCTACCGCTGTGGCCAATGAGCCGCTGCCCGGTGACATTATTCAAGACCTGAACGGGTTGCAAAGCCAGTTAGCAAGCCAAGCAAGCGGTTCGGCAGATCCAGAGGTGTTAAGCCGTATTATTAGCCATGCGCGCTCTCAGTCTGAGCGGCTGGCTGGCGGTAACCGGGCCGACCAGTGGGCCAGTGCGCTTTATCACCAGTTAGCGGCAAGCGCCCTTGTGCACCAGGGGGAAAACCTTGCGGCCGCCGATGAACTGGCCAGCGCTCGCCAACGCCCGAGCGTTCCCGATAGCCAGGTACGCCGCTGGCTGCGCGATGAGGCGTCGCTGCGCCGTGCAGCCGGAGAGCGTGATGAGGCCATTGCTCTGTTCGAACAGTGGTTGTCAGAGTCCTCGGGCAATGAGCGTTACGCAGAAACGGCGTGGCTGTTGGTGCGAATGCTGGCCGAAGAGGAGCGCTGGGAGGCTGCGTTAGAGTGGCTGGTGCCGCTGCTAGAGCAAGGGGATCTCAGCGCTGAACAACAAACGCTCACGAATGTTGTGCTACGGCACACAGGAGAGAATGAGCAGGCGCTAAGTTGGCTGTTGAAGGGCTTAAACGCTGAGAGCGAAGCCGATGCATGGCGTCAGGCAGCCGGGCTTGCCCAGCAGGCAGGCCAGTTGGGCGTAGCAGCCGCCGTCTGGGAGGCGGCATGGCAGTTAGGCAAGTTCTCGACCCCAGATGAGCGCCTTACTCTTATCCAGCTTCATCTGGCAGGCGGGACCCCCGCCCGTGCCGGGGAGCATTTAGAGGCAGCGCTTGAGGCAGGCGAGCTTCCTAGCAACGAAGAGACGTTGCGCTTGCGAGCGACGGCCTGGCAGCAGGCGAAACATATTGATAATGCCTTGGGCGCTTGGCAAGCGCTCGCTGAAGTAACGCAATCAGCCGATGACTGGCGCCAACTGGGTCAACTTGCTTATGGGTGGGGGAGAAATGAGCAAGCAGAGGCGGCGCTTACAACCGCTGCTAATCTTGGGGATACCCAAGCGGAAGAGTGGCTGGCCAATTTTCGTTGATAAGAAAAGCCCCTTCGCTAAACAAGGGGCAGGCTGTTTTCTTGTTACTGAATTTTCTTGCTAATTGCTTCACATACTACTGAGTAACAGGGAGCGTTAATGTAAAGTCGCTCCAGGTTGGGGCGTGGTCGGAGGGGCGATCCATACCGCGTAGCGGGTAATCGATGCCTGCGCCTGTCACGCACTCGGCCAAAGGCTTTGAGACGAGAATGTAGTCGATACGCAGGCCGCGCTTTGGCTCTCGATCAAACCCTTTAGAACGGTAGTCAAACCAACTGAACCACTCGCTGTTATTAGGGTGGCACAGCCGGTAGCTGTCGCTAAGCCCCCACGCTTTAATGCCTTCCAGCCACTCACGCTCAATGGGTTGGAAGCTGGTTTTGCCATCGCGCAGCCAGCGTTTACGGTTGGCTTCGCCAATGCCTATATCCTGGTCTTCCGGTGAGATATTAAAATCACCCATGACCGCCAGCCGCTCTTCAGGAGCATGCTGGGTATTAAGCAGGTGTGCGAGCTGTTGATAAAAGCGTGCTTTGTGCGGAAACTTGGTGGGGTGATCAATGCTCTCGCCTTGCGGAAAGTAGCCGTTCCACACAGTGACCGCTTCGCCATCGTCGGCGAGAAGCTTGACGCCAATCATGCGGCGCTGCGCATCCTCTTCATCATCAGGAAAACCGTAAAACACCGCCTGCGGCTGTTGGCGGCACAGTAACGCAACGCCGTAATGCCCTTTCTGGCCATAATAGAAGACGTGATAGCCCATGGCTTCTACGTCAGCCACGGGGAATTCACTATCCTGCACTTTGGTTTCTTGTAAGCCAATGACATCAGGTTGTTGAGTGTCGATCAGCGCTTGAAGCTGATGTAGCCGTGCCCGAATGCCATTGATATTAAACGACACCAAACGCATTACGAAGGGTCTCCTGATGAGTTGTCGCCCCCTTTGTCAGGGTGAATCGCAATCGGTTGGCCACTTTGCTGGCGCGCTAGTTTACGCACGGCTTGTAGTTTGCGCTGCTGCTGCTTTTTAGCCACAAAGCGGCGCGATGAGGTCACCTGCTCAGGGTTCTCATGGCGCCACTTTTTATAATCTTTGCGGCGACCAGTGCGGATAGTCACTTTATCCGCTAATGAACGAGTCTTTTTCTTACGCGTCATGTCGCGCTCCTTGGGTTAATGTATGCCTCATTCTAACAGGCAAGCGTGCTCCTTCGACAGCAGGGCGCGCTCTTATCGCCAACCCCTGGTACAATGCGCACTTCGTGATGCCTAACCTCCACAGCAATGGACAGATACACAGCCTATGAGCGAGTCGGAACAGACCACAGCATCGGCCCAGAACCGCAAGCCTAAACGTCGTCGTCGGAAACCGCGTCGTCGTCAGTCGAACTGGGATCTTCGTCAGTTTCAGGTGCCCGCCGTTGCCGGCAAGTGGCGCTTCCATGACTTTGATCTGCCGCTGCCCTTGATGCGCGCGATTCATGCCCAAGGGTTTGAGTACTGCACGCCCATTCAGGCGGAAGCACTGCGCCACACGCTGTTAGGTGGCGATATTGTCGGTAAAGCGCAAACGGGCACCGGGAAAACCGCCGCCTTTTTGATCTCCGTGTTGGCCTATTTTCTCGAAGAGCCCACACCGGAGGGCCAAAAGCCGGGGGCTCCCCGCGCGCTGATCATCGCGCCAACCCGTGAGCTGGCGCTGCAAATCGAGAAAGACGCCAAGGCGCTTGCGCGCTTTACTCAGCTTAATGTCGCCAGTGTCGTCGGCGGCATGGATTATCAAAAACAGCGCGATAGCCTGAGCAAGAAGATCGATATCCTGGTCGCCACGCCTGGACGCCTGCTGGACTTCCATCAGAAGCGTGATATCGACCTCTCTGAAACCGAAGTGCTGGTGCTCGACGAAGCGGACCGTATGCTCTCCATGGGGTTTATCCCCGACGTGAAGCGCATTGTTCGCTACACGCCGAAAAAAGAGGAGCGCCAAACGTTCCTGTTCTCGGCCACTTTCACCGACGATATTCTCAATCTGGCGAGCCAATGGACGCTTGATCCGGCGCATGTCGAGATCGAAGTGACCGTCGAGAATCAGGCGGATATCGACCAGCGCGTCTATCTTGTCTCAGATGACGATAAGCAGCGGCTGCTGGTGAAGCTACTGGAGCAGGAGAGCTTTGAGCGCGTCATGGTCTTCGGTAACCGCCGTGATTTGGTGCGAAAGCTTGACGATCTGCTGAAAAAAGCGGGTGTCAGCGCGGCTATGCTGTCCGGTGATGTGCCTCAAAACCAGCGTATTAAAACGCTGGAAAGCTTCCGCGAGGGAGAGATTCAGGTACTGGTCGCCACCGATGTCGCGGGTCGCGGTATCCATATTGAAGACGTCAGTCACGTTATCAACTACACGCTGCCAGAAGACCCTGAAGATTACGTCCACCGTATTGGCCGTACTGGCCGCGCGGGCGCCAAAGGGGTCTCCATCAGCTTTGTTGGTGAAGAAGACGCCTTCTCACTGCCAGAGATTGAGCGCTACATTAACGGTAAGCTGCCCTGCGAACATCCGCCGGAAGGCATGCTGTAACGGGCATGCTCGATAACGCGCTTAAAAACGATATTCAGCAAGCCTACCGTAACGTGGTGGAAAAGCTAGGGCTGACACCACGCTACGGGCAGCGCTTAATGATTGCTGAAATCGCCCGCACCCTAGGTGATATCGAGTGCGACAGCGAGGGAAAGCGCGTTAGCGATAGCCACGTTTGCGTGCTGGAAGCCGGTACCGGCACGGGCAAGACGCTGGCTTATCTCATTGCGGGGCTGCCTATAGCCAAGGCACAAGGCAAACGGCTCATTGTCTCCACGGCCACCGTTGCCCTTCAAGAGCAAGTGTTGAATCAAGACCTGCCGTCGCTGGCTAGCCATAGCGGTGTTGCCTTTCGCTATGCGCTAGCGAAAGGTCGCGGCCGTTACGTCTGCGTGGCGCGGCTGGATCAAGCGCTGGAGGGTAGTGAGCCCAACCCAACGCTTTCGCTGTTCGAGCAATCCCTTCAAGCTGATAGCAGCGACTTCAACGTCCTGGCCACCGATATGGCCGAAGCCTATGGCAAGGGCGACTGGGAGGGCGACCGCGATACCTGGCCGGTATCGATTGAAGATACACACTGGCGGCAGCTGACGGTGGATCATCGCCAGTGCACCGGCCGCCGTTGTGGCCATTTCGGTGCCTGCGCCTTTTTCCGCTCTCGTCGAGAGTTGGAAAATGCGGATGTTATCGTTGCTAACCACGACCTTGTGCTGGCGGATCTTGCCCTTGGGGGTGGTGCGATTCTGCCAGACCCTGCCGACTGCATCTTTATTTTTGATGAAGGTCACCACCTGCCGGATAAGGCGCTGTCCCATTTCGCCCACCGCTTTGCAGTGCACGGCTGTCTGCGCTGGCTAAAAACCCTGAAAAGTAGTTTGACGGATTTGAATCAGGGGCTGGCGGTACAGCCCACCATTGCTCGCTTACTGGCAGGGCTGCCTGAGCTGCTGCATAGCTTGGAGCCTGCGCTGGGTGACGTATTTAGCATGGGGCATCAGCTGGCAGGGCGTGAAAATGGTCTGGCAGATGAAGAGGCGACCCATCAGCAGCGCTTTGAAAAAGGCCAAGTGCCCGAGGCGCTGCGCGAACAGGCGCAGCAGCTGCTAGTCATGTTTGCCACCCTGTCGAGAAGTCTAGAAAGCATTAGCGATATTCTGCGCGAAAGTTTAGATCCGGATAAACAGACCGGCCTGGACCGTGACCAGGCGGAAACGTGGCTGCCTCTAATAGCGTTGCTCCATGGCCGCGCCCTGGAGGCTCATGCGTTGTGGCAAGCGTTTAGTGAACAGGATGACGCCAATGCGCCGCCCAGCGCACGGTGGATAACGCTCAGTCGTGTGGCGGGCGAACCAGAGATTGAGTTCTCAGCAAGCCCGGTTTCTGCAGCGCACACGCTTGCCAAGCACCTATGGGGGCGCTGCCACGGGGCGGTTGTCACTTCGGCAACGCTCACGGCGCTTGGTCGTTTTGAGCGCCTGCAGGAGCGAGCTGGTTTAGCTAACCGTTATCGTTATCAGGCGCTGCCAAGCCCGTTTGATTACGCCAATGCGGTCTTGCGGGTGCCTGCTGAAGCGACCGACCCTAGTGACCGGGATGCCCATGAGAACGCCATTGTACGCTTTGTGTCGCAGCTAGGTGAGGAGGAGGCGGTACTGGTGCTGTTTTCTTCCCGTGCTCAGCTGCGTGCGGTGGAAAAGGCGCTACCCGCTGCGACAAAAGAGCGCATTTTGGCGCAAGACGCGTTGCCTAAACGTGAACTCATTGAGCGCCACCGGGCCGCGGTGGATGGCGGTAAGGGTAGCGTGATTTTTGGCTTGGCGAGCTTTGCCGAGGGTATCGATTTGCCGGGGGATTATCTCACCCACGTGGTGATTACTCGGCTGCCGTTTGCGGTGCCGGATGACCCTGTTGGGGCAACGCTTGCCGAATGGATCGAGAGCCAGGGCGGTAACCCGTTTATGCGTATTAGCGTACCGGATGCTTCGATTAAACTGGTGCAGGCGTGTGGTCGTTTAATCCGTAAAGAGAGCGATCGGGGAGTCATTACGCTGCTGGATCGGCGGGTGATTACGCGCCGCTATGGCCAGGCGCTATTAGATGCGTTGCCGCCTTTCAGGCGCGATATACAGGCATAGGTGGTAGGGGGCGTTAGGTTCTGGCAATAAAAAACGCCCGCTAAGCAGCGCTCAGCGGGACGTTTTCGAGAGCGGTGGCTTGTTTACGCGATGCGTTTCGCCAGTACCGATGCTAGTTTCTCGTTCATACGGGTGAACGTTTCCACTGTGGTGTCCCAGTCGATGCAGGCATCGGTGATCGATACGCCGTACTGCAGCTGGCTTAAGTCTGCAGGCACTTTTTGATTGCCCCAGCCAATGTTGGATTCCACCATCAGGCCGATAATCGAGGTATTGCCTTCGAGAATCTGGTTGGTCACGTTTTCCAGTACCAGTGGCTGCAGCGCGGCATCTTTGTTCGAGTTTGCGTGTGAGCAGTCGATCATAATGTTGGCAGAGAGATTAGATTTTTTAAGCTCTTTCTCCGCCAGGGCAACACTCACGCTATCATAGTTGGGCTTACCATTGCCGCCGCGCAGGACCACGTGGCCATAGGCGTTGCCGCGGGTGCGGATAATCGCCACTTGGCCTGCCTGGTTGATACCCAGGAAGTTGTGCGGGTTAGCGACAGATTGCAGTGCGTTAATCGCCACATCCAGACTACCATCGGTGCCGTTTTTAAAGCCAACCGGGCAGGAGAGGCCGGAGGCCATTTCACGGTGAGTCTGTGACTCGGTGGTGCGGGCGCCAATGGCCGACCAGCTAATGCAGTCCTGCAGGTACTGCGGAGAGATGGGGTCAAGCGCTTCAGTAGCTAGCGGCAGACCCATTTCGGCTAAATCGACCAGCAGTTTGCGGGCAATGTGCAGGCCTTCGTCAATTTCGAAAGAGTCGTTCAGGTGCGGGTCGTTAATTAACCCTTTCCAGCCCACGGTCGTCCGCGGCTTTTCGAAATAGACACGCATCACGATATAGAGGCTGTCGCTCACTTGGTCAGCCAGAGTGCGTAGGCGGCGGGCATAATCAAGCGCTGCTTCAACGTCGTGAATAGAGCAGGGGCCAACGACCACCAGCAAACGCGGATCTTTGCCATCTAGAATGTTTTGGATGGTCTGACGGCCTTCGATAACCGAACGCTCGGCGCTTTCCGTTAAAGGGATAGCGTTTTTCAGTGCTTCTGGGGTGGTAAGAACATCCTGTGCAAGGACGTTAAGGTTACTAACCTGTTGATCTGACATCTTGCTACCTGTGCGTGCGCGATGGGCTAAAAGTGACCACTACTATGGCGCGTCACGGTGGTAAAAATCAATTGTTACGGAACTTTGCATTAAGGAAAAATGTCAGCCTCAGGGTTTTAATAGAGGGGGCAAGCGCTTGATGCGCTGCTAAGAACGCGTAACACTAGACGATATTGGTGTTTAGCAATTCAACGCGTGCAACATAACCAAGTGGGGCAGGTGGAGCTTTGCCTGTTGATTTCCTCCATGATGATTAACTTAAGCCCAAGGGACGCTATGCTGCTTGCTGTGAAGGCCCGGCTTACAGGGCGAAAAAGACACAAAGCTCGGCGTAAAACGTTCGAGCAGAAGGAGCGTGTGAATGGGCACTCGTGAAACAGACCAACAGCTGGTTGAACGTGCTCAGAAAGGCGATACACGCGCTTTTGATCTACTGGTGAAAAAATATCAGCATAAAATCATTGGCTTG
Source organism: Halomonas sp. Ps84H-12 (assembly GCF_024124725.1). Classification (NCBI taxonomy): domain Bacteria; kingdom Pseudomonadati; phylum Pseudomonadota; class Gammaproteobacteria; order Oceanospirillales; family Halomonadaceae; genus Halomonas; species Halomonas sp. Ps84H-12. Next base: position 17,235 of record NZ_JAMXSJ010000005.1, read on the forward strand.
ATTGGACGCTACGTCCACGACCATGCAGAAGTGCAGGACGTGGCGCAGGAGGCTTTTATCAAGGCTTATCGTGCGCTGGGTAAATTTCGCGCAGAGAGCGCGTTTTACACCTGGATGTATCGCATTGCGATTAACACGGCGAAAAACCACTTGGTATCTCGTGGACGTCGGCCGCCAGGTAGCGATTTAGATATTGTCGACGCTGAAATTCTTGATCAGAGTGGTCGCTTGGCGGACTCAGAATCGCCAGAAGCATCTATTGCTCGGGATCAACTTGAGGCGGCGGTATATGAAGCGATTGAGAAACTGCCAGATGATTTACGCACCGCTATTACGCTGCGTGAGCTGGACGGCTTAGCCTACGAAGATATTGCCCAAGTGATGCAGTGTCCGGTGGGCACCGTTCGCTCACGAATTTTTCGCGCTCGGGAAGCGGTTGATGAGCATATTCGTCCGCTAGTCACTACGGCGCGTAACAGCCGCGATGACTAAGCCGCTGACTAATCAAAGTAGTGCTTTGGTCACAGTCATTTACGTTTTTGCTTTTTTTGTGAACTGTCTGGCAAGTGAGGCGTCATACAAGTTATCTAGCTTTAACGAGTTGAGCCGCCGACAGCTACCGTAATGCTACCTGTCTGTCAGTGATTAGCATTATGCAAACGGTAATTTGTAATAGGGCCTTGGCCTGCGAGGTTTTGCGGTTAAAGCACGCGCTAGCCGTGTTGCCGCTGAGCTTCTTCTAACACAGTGTGAGGGTGTGAAGTATGAGTCAAAGCACACGGGAATCACTTTCAGCATTAATGGACAGTGAGAGTGACGAGCTTGAGTTGCGCCGGGTGTTGAAATCACTGCCCGATGATGCCGACGCGGCAGAAACGTGGCGCCGCTATCACTTAGCGCGCAGTATGATGCAGCGTGAGCGTGGGGTGGACGTTAGCGTAGACCTTTCTGCTGGCATTATGGCTCGCCTGCGTGAAGAACCAGCGCCTGTTATGGGTGGCGATAGCGCAGCCTCACCTGTACGGGCAGGTGGAATATCGTTTGCTCGTGGTGCCGGTGTCGCTGCTGCGGTGTCGTTGATGGTCATTACGGGCGTTCAATTCTTTAATGGCAGCGCCTCTACCGGTGGTGCTCAGCCCGCGAGTAATACAGTGGCTTCGCAGAATAGCGCTGGAGCTCAGGTGCAGCCGGTAAATTTGGCAGCATCACAACCTGCCGCTATGACGGCTTCTGACATGCCTATGTTTGAACCTACACCATTTCGCATTAATGGTCAGTCGGGCAACAGCGGCTTAATGAATATTAGCGAAGCTGGGTTTTCTGCCCCCGTTGCTCCGCAAGGCATGATGGCACAGCAAGCGACGACGATTGATGTTGATCAATTGCGCATGCTTCAGTCCTACCTAGAGCAACATGCGCAGGGTGCTGCAACGGGCGGTGGTGACAGCTGGATGCCGCTGATGCGCTCAGCAGTGACAGAACCACTGGGTCAGCGTTAAGCAAGGCGGGTCGCCGGACAACGTGATCGCTGAGTAAGGGGCTGATAGATTGGTATGGTGACTGCCAGATGTGCTTTATGGGGAGGCCGGCTTGCATTAACGTTAAGCCTGTTGAGTGCCAGCCTGCATTCCTCGTTTGTTACTGCTGATACCCCTACGGTGCTCTCCTGTGCCGAGGTTGCTGAACAGCAAACACCAGCAACCACGCAAGCATGGCTTGAGTTAGCACTGGTTGCGGGCCACTGTTATGACTTTCAGGCCCGGGCAGTCGCTATCGATGCCTTGGGTGTACGTACGCTTGCACTTTCCCACCGCATTCGTGATGGTGTTCGCCAGCAGGTCGTACAACATCTTGATGGGCCATCGGTAAGTATCGAGCGACGCTCTATTGCTGGCTATATGGCGCGCTTTACGCCAGAAGTGAACAGTGGCTTAAAAGCCTCTGAAGCTTGGGCGCAACATGTGGCTTCCTATTACGATATTTCCCTTCAAGAAGATGCCCGAGTAGCAGGGCGCGATGCAGTGCAACTGCGTTTTTCACCCCGGGATCAGCAGCGCTACTATCATGCATGGTGGGTTGATAAAGAGACCGGGCTGTTACTTAAGCATGTTATGAGTGACCGGCAAGAACGTGTGCTGGAAACCTTTCAAATTACCCAGCTTCACTCTCCTAAACTTTATGATGGCGGCGTCGCCGATGACGTGAGCGCCGAACAAGTCGATCACTCTTGGCACGCAGAGTGGTTGCCAGAGGGGTTTGTTGCTCAGCCGCAAGATCCAGGGCAGCCTGTCAGCAACCAGCGGGTATATAGCGATGGGTTGGCCGCAGTCAGCCTTTTCGTTAACCCTATTGAGCAGAGCGTGTTGAAAGAAGGCATTCACCCGCTAGGTGTTTCAACAGCAGCAGTGGCGCTGGTGTCTGAGGGTGATCAACGCTGGCAATGGATAGCCATTGGGGAGCTTCCTTCGGATATGCTGCAGCGTATTGTGCAATCTGTTCGTATTGAGCCATAGCCATGTCTACCCCTTATGCCGCCTGCGCATCGCTTTTAAGAACGGGTATCGTCGTTGGCTATACGGGTGATGGATTGACCGTTGATGTGTCGCTTAACGCTGCCTGCCAGCAGTGTGCTGAAGGGCGTGGTTGTGGTATGGGGCTGTTAGCGCGGCGCCAACAGCAGCACATCACTGTGTATCCTAAGGCGCGCGTCGCTAGCGGTGCGTCTGCTTACCCTCTTGGTAGCCAAGTTACCATTGCACTACCTAAACACGATATCAGCTATTTGGCGCTTCTGGTTTACGCGTTGCCACTATTGGCGGCGTTGTTAGTCTCTGGAGGCGCCTCGCTGCTAGGCACTAATGAATGGTTAAGCGCAGCGCTTTTCTTTAGTGCCTTGATATGCGGTGTTATTGTCCTTAAATATCTAATGCATGGGCGGATGGAACGCTTCCGGCCGCGCTTGGTCAGTTAGTTGTTCCGTAGCTCACTAAGAGTTGCACTCCCTTCGTTTCGTATCTGCTTTACTAGGAGCTGTTGCATGAAGCGCTTGGTTCTTCCCTCAACACTATGGCTATGCTTAGTCGCGATGTTTTTTATAGGCCAGAACGCCTATGCGCAAACGTTGCCCGATTTCACTGAATTGGTGGAAGATGCAGCACCGGGCGTTGTGAATATCTCCACCAGTCGAACGGTTCAGCGTAGCCCGGCCATTCAAGGGTTTGGCGGCCAGGAGATCCCTGAAATCTTCCGTCACTTCTTTGGCGATAGTTTTCCGATACCCCCAGGCAGTAGCGGGGGAGGCAGTGAGGAGCGCCAATCGTTAGGCTCTGGCTTTATTATCAGCGCTGATGGCTATGTCATGACAAACGCCCATGTGGTGCAGGATGCCGACGAAATTCTGGTGCGCTTGAACGACCGGCGCGAATTGTCGGCTGAGCTGATCGGTAGCGATACTCAAACTGATGTGGCACTCCTGAAAATTGATGCTAACAATCTGCCAGTGCTTAACCTTGGCGACTCTGACGAACTGAAAGTAGGCGAGTGGGTCGCTGCCATTGGTTCACCGTTTGGGTTTGATCACTCGGTGACTGCAGGCATCGTTAGCGCGATTAACCGCACGCTACCCCGTGATGCCTACGTACCGTTTATTCAAACCGATGTGGCGATTAACCCTGGCAACTCCGGTGGACCGCTGTTTAATTTAGAGGGAGAGGTCGTGGGTATTAACTCGCAGATCTTTACCCGCAGCGGTGGCTTTATGGGGCTTTCGTTCGCTATTCCGATTAACGTTGCTATGGATGTCGCCGATCAGCTTCGTGAAGATGGCCACGTTAATCGTGGTTGGCTGGGTGTCATGATCCAGCCGGTATCTCAAGATCTGGCTGAGTCTTTTGGCATGAGCAAAGCCATTGGCGCACTGATCGCCGACCTTGATCCAGAAGGCCCTGCGGCCCAGGGTGGCCTGCAAGCGGGAGATGTCATTATCGAAGTGAATGGCGAAGAGGTTGACCGTTCAAGCACGCTGCCTCGCTTAATTGGTCGCGTAGCACCTGGCAATGATGTCGAACTAACGCTAATGCGTGATGGCGAGCAAGTCTCAGAAACGGTAGAGCTGGGCAGCTGGCCCGATATGAACGAAGCAACATCGGCAGCCAATAGCGATAGCCAAGTACGCCTAGGTGTCGCAGTTGCTGAAGTGGATCAAGCAATGCGGGAGCGGCTGAACATCAATGGCGGCGTTGTAGTCAGTCAGGTAGAGCCTAATAGTGTGGCTGCCCAGGCGGGCCTGCGCGCTGGCGATATTCTGGTGAGTATTGATCACCGCAGCGTGGCGTCGGCAGACGAGCTAATGCGCATTGTAGAAGAGCTGCCCAATGACCGTGCTATTCCTGTGCGGCTATACCGTGATGGTCGTTCGTTGTTTGTGGCATTAAGACTCGAATAACCCCTCCTTGTCTTTACTCCAGTCCGGCGGTTCTCGCCGGACTGCTGTTCCTATCCCCCGCATATCGCTACAATAGCGCTTATCTTTTGACGAACTTTGGCAATGCAGTGGTGCGGTCCTCGATTTTTTGCCCTTCGGCCTAGCGCCGCACCCCCACGCTTGCGTACCAATAAGGCAGAACACACTCGATGTCTCATGACGTTTCCAGCGGAAAGCTCAAGCATATTCGCAATTTCTCCATCATCGCGCATATCGACCACGGTAAATCGACGCTCTCTGATCGTCTGATTCAAACCTGTGGCGGTTTGACGGAACGTGAGCTGAAGGAGCAAGTGCTCGACTCCATGGATATCGAGCGTGAGCGGGGCATTACTATTAAGGCGCAGTCGGTAACGCTGGACTATACCGCTGCCGATGGACAGGTCTACCAGCTCAACTTTATCGATACCCCAGGGCACGTTGATTTCTCCTATGAAGTCTCGCGCTCGCTGTACGCCTGTGAAGGGGCGCTGCTGGTGGTTGATGCCGCCCAAGGGGTCGAAGCGCAATCGGTGGCCAACTGCTATACCGCTATTGAGCAAGGGCTGGAAGTCCTGCCGGTACTCAACAAAATCGATCTGCCCCAGGCCGACCCCGACCGGGTCGCCCAGGAAGTAGAGGAGATTATCGGCTTAGATGCGACCGATGCCTGCCAGGTATCAGCGAAAAGCGGTATCGGCATTGACGCGCTGCTAGAGCGCCTAGTGCGCGATATTCCGCCGCCCAAGGGTGACCCCGATGCACCTCTCCAAGCGCTGATTGTCGACTCCTGGTTCGATAACTACCTGGGCGTTGTCTCGCTGGTGCGCCTGTTTGACGGCACGCTGCGTAAGGGCGACAAAATTCGCATCAAGTCGACTGGCCGCGACTGGAACGCCACGGAAGTGGGTATTTTTACCCCGCTGCGCAAAGAGACCAATATCCTCCGTGCCGGTGAAGTCGGCTTTATCGTGGCCGGTATCAAAGAGATTCATGGGGCACCCGTGGGCGATACCATCACCCACACCAAGACCCCAGATGTGCCGCGTCTGCCAGGTTTCCAGAAAGTGAAGCCGCAGGTTTACGCTGGTATGTTCCCAGTGAGTGCGGACGATTATGAAGATTTCCGCGATGCCCTGGAAAAACTCGCCCTTAACGATGCTTCTCTTGAGTACGAGCCGGAAAACTCCGATGCACTGGGCTTTGGTTTCCGCGTAGGCTTCCTCGGCACGCTGCATATGGAGATCATCCAAGAGCGCTTGGAGCGTGAGTACGATCTGGATCTGCTGACCACCGCGCCAACGGTTGTCTATGAACTCGCCATGAAGAACGGCGACATCCAGTACGTCTCCAACCCCTCCAAGCTGCCTGATATGGCCGATGTAGAGCAGATGCGCGAGCCCATCGTGCGTGCCAGCATTCTGGTACCTCAGGAGTTTGTAGGTAACGTCATCGCCGAGTGCGAGCAGCGTCGTGGCACCCAGTTGGACATGCAGTTTTTAGGTAACCAGATTCAGCTGACCTATGAGCTGCCCATGTCGGAAGTGGTCATGGACTTCTTTGACCGTTTAAAATCCATCTCTCGCGGTTATGCCTCGCTAGAGTACAACTTCGAGCGCTTTGAAGCGGCGAAACTGGTGCGTCTCGATGTATTGATTAACGGTGATAAAGTCGACGCCCTGGCGGTCATTATCCACCGCGACCATGCTCACTCCCGCGGCCGTTTGCTGGTGGAAAAGATGAAAGAGCTGATTCCGCGTCAGATGTTTGACGTAGCGATTCAGGCAGCGATTGGTGGTCAGGTGGTTGCTCGTTCTACGGTGAAGGCTCTACGTAAAAACGTCACGGCTAAGTGTTACGGCGGCGACGTCAGCCGTAAGAAAAAGCTGCTAGAGAAACAGAAAGCCGGTAAGAAACGGATGAAACAGGTGGGGCGTGTTGAAATTCCCCAAGATGCCTTCCTTGCTGTGCTCAAGGTAAACGACTAGGGATACGAACCCCACATGGATTTTTCACTATTACTGGTACTCGCCGTTGCACTCTCTGGAGCCATTTATCTGCTGGATGTGCTGGTGCTTCGGCCAAAGCGCCGTGAGCGTGTGGCCAAAGCTGAAACGGCCACCATGGAAGGCCTGGATGCGCCAACTCGGGAAAAGCTCCTAAAAGAACCGTGGCCAGTCGATTACGCGCGTTCGTTTTTTCCGGTGCTACTCGTCGTGTTGGTGGTGCGTAGCTTTATCGTAGAGCCGTTTCAGATTCCCTCTGGTTCCATGAAGCCTACCCTGGAAATCGGTGACTTTATTCTAGTGAATAAATTTGCCTATGGGCTTCGGCTGCCTGTTGTCCATAACCGCTTTTTGGAGGTAGACGACCCTGAGCGGGGCGATGTGATGGTGTTCCGCTTCCCCGAAGAACCATCGGTGAACTTTATTAAGCGCGTGGTGGGCCTGCCCGGCGACCGTATTCGCTATGAGGGCAAGCAGCTCTATATCAACGGCGAGCCGGTTACCAAAGTACTGATTGAAGAGGGCCCGGAGCTCTCTCCCCAACAGCTACTGCTGGAAGAGCAGTTAGGCGAAGTCAGCCACTTTATTTATAACAACCCCCGTGACCCAGGCCCGCAAATGAGCGAAGTCGTCGTGCCTGAAGGCCACTACTTCACCATGGGGGATAACCGCGACCATTCCAATGACAGCCGCTACTGGGGCTTTGTGCCCGAAGATAACATTGTGGGCCGCGCGTTTGCTGTTTGGATGCACTGGGATGGCGGCCTGCCCAGCTTCACCAGCGTACGGCGTATTGAATGAAGCAGCATAATTTACAAACCGTTAGTGTGGTTATCTTAGTTAACGTCAATGACGTAGGAGCACTGTGAGTAATTCCTTAACCGCTTTTTGCCGACGAATCGGTCATACCTTTGGCGACCCAACGCTTTTGGAACTGGCCATGACCCATCGCAGCTACGGTGGTCGTAACAATGAGCGCCTGGAATTTCTAGGTGACTCTATCGTCAATTTCGTGATTGCCGAAGCGTTGTTTCAGCGCTTTCCCCAGGCGCGGGAAGGGCAGCTTTCCCGCCTGCGTGCCCGCTTGGTAAAAGGCCAAACCCTCGCCGAACTGGCGCGGGAAATGGCGTTCGGTGAGTGTTTACGTTTAGGCTCCGGTGAGATGAAGAGTGGCGGCCACCGCCGTGAGTCAATTCTCGCAGACGCCGTGGAAGCCGTGATAGGCGCGATTTACCTGGATGCCGGTATGGATGCGGTACGCGAGCGCGTGCTGGCGTGGTATGCCGAGCGTCTAGAAAATATTTCGCTGCAAGATACCCAAAAAGACCCCAAAACACGCTTACAAGAGTTTTTGCAGTCGCGCCAAGCGGCGCTGCCGCGCTATGAAGTGGTCTCTGTAAAGGGAGAGGCGCATGCCCAGACCTTTACCGTGGAGTGCTACATCGAGCTACTAAGCGAGCATACCACTGGTAAAGGCCCCAGCCGCCGCCACGCTGAACAGCAGGCTGCGGAAGAAGCACTGTCCTATCTCGAACACCCCCCTGGAGACAAATCATGAGCCAAACCTGCGGATTCGTGGCCATCGTTGGCCGTCCCAACGTAGGCAAATCAACCCTCATGAACCGGATTCTGGGGCAGAAAATTTCGATTACCTCGCGGCGGCCACAAACCACCCGCCACCAAGTGATGGGCATTAAAACCGTTGAAGAGACGCAGTTTATCTACGTCGACACGCCGGGCATGCACATCATGTCCAAAGATCGCAACAAGGCCATCAACCGCTTCATGAACCAGGCGGCGACCCAGGCGCTTCGCGATGTGGACTGCGTGGTGTTCATCATCGACCGCACTCGCTGGACTGACGAAGACCAGGCCGTGTTAAAGCGTTTAGAGCATGTGAAAGCGCCGGTAATTCTAGCGGTCAATAAGGTCGATCGTCTCCAGGATAAAGCCGACCTGCTGCCTTGGCTGGCCGAGGTAGGCGCACGCCGTGAGTTTGCTGCCGTTGTGCCCATCTCCGCCAAGCACGGCACTCAGGTAGAGACCTTGGAAGAGGAAGTCGCCAAGCACTTGCCGGAGAGCATCCACTTCTTCCCAGAAGATCAAATCACCGACAAGAGCCTGCGCTTTATGGCGGCCGAACTGGTGCGTGAGAAAGTCATGCGCCAGCTAGGTGACGAACTGCCTTACCAGATGACGGTCGAGATCGAAGAGTTCCGCGAGACCGAGCGCGTCACGCACATCAGCGCGCTAATTTTGGTGGAGCGCCAAGGACAGAAAGTGATTTTGATCGGCGAGAACGGCGACCGGATCAAGAGTATTGGCCGTGAAGCGCGCCTGGATATGGAGCGTGCGCTGGGTACTAAGGTCATGCTGAATCTCTGGGTGAAGGTGAAGCGCGGCTGGTCGGATGACGAGCGGGCACTGAAGAGCCTGGGTTACGATCTCGATTGAGCACCGCCATGACCGCCGAGCCTGCGTTTCTGCTGCACCGCCGGGCATATCGTGAAACCAGCGCGCTGGTCGACTTATTAACGCTCAACCATGGCCGCATCCGGGCGGTTGCCCACGGCGGCCAGCGGCCCGGTTCTAAATCTCGCCAGCGGTTGCAGCCGTTCACCCCGCTATTTGTGTCATGGCGGGGAGAGCGAGAGTTAAAACGGTTAACGTTGATGGAATCGCGAGGTCACACCGCGCTGCTAGCAGGCGAAGGCCTGCTGTGTGGTCTCTACGCCAATGAAATTGCTACTCGCTTACTCCCGCTTGAACTGGTCGCCACCGATGTCTTTGCTTTTTATAGTGCTTTGCTAGATGCGCTGCCGGTACCTGCGGAGCGGGGCTTGGCGCTTAGACGCTATGAGTGGGCGCTATTGGAGGTGCTTGAGGCCACGCCGCGTTTTTGTACCCCTGAAGGCGGAGCGCTGGACCCGCACCAACGCTATCGCTTTGATGCTGACAGCCGTGCTTTTGTGGCAGCGGAACAGGGTATTGAAGGTCGCACCTTACGCTACATAGAGCAAGGCGACTGGCAGCCTACGGGCTTAGCGAGCGCTCTGAAAGCGGTCATGCGGGCAGCGTTGGCCCCCCATCTTGGCCCAACGGCATTACGTTCTCGCGAGCTGATGCTGGATTTAGCCCGCCGCCGTCATCGTTAGTGAACCACCGTTACTATTGATCGCGATAACGACCTATCGCTGCTTATTGATTGGAGACCCGCTATGCATCCCCCACGGATATTACTCGGCGTTAACATCGACCATATTGCCACGCTGCGTCAGGCCCGTGGCACTCGTTACCCTGATCCGGTTCAGGCAGCGCTGTTGGCGGAAGAAGCTGGAGCCGATGGGATTACCGTCCACCTACGCGAAGACCGCCGCCATATTCAGCCTCGTGACGTGCGCCTGCTGGCGGAGGTGCTCAATACGCGCATGAATCTTGAAATGGCGGTCACCGAAGAGATGCTGGCGCTGGCAGAAGAAGTGCGCCCGGCCCATGTGTGCTTGGTGCCCGAGAAGCGCGAAGAGCTGACCACCGAGGGCGGGTTGGATATCGTCGGCGGTTTCGATCATATCGCCAGTGCTTGCCAGCGTCTCGCTGCGATTGGCTGCGATGTATCGCTGTTTATCGACCCGGATGAAGCACAAATTGATGCGGCCAAGCGCGCAGGCGCGCCTACCATCGAGTTACACACCGGAGCCTATGCAGAGGCAAAACCGGGGAGTGCCGAGGCCAACGCCGAGTATGACCGCCTCAGCGCGGCGGCGGTACACGCCGTATCTCTGGGCTTGGTGGTCAATGCTGGTCACGGGTTGCACTACCACAATGTGGAAGCCATTGCGGCGCTACCCGGTGTTAATGAACTGAACATTGGCCACGCGATCATTGCCCGTGCGCTGTTTGTCGGCTTGAAAGAAGCCGTGCAAGAGATGAAACGACTAATCATTGCCGGGCAAGAAGCGGGCTTAATGGCTGCGCTTGATGCCCACGAGCACGAACATGACCACGATCACGGCGACAGTCACCACTGCTGCGGCCATTAACATGATTGTGGGAATTGGCTCGGACATTGCCCGAGTTGAGCGTTTTCGCCAGGCCGTGACGCGTCACGGCCCGCGCTTTGCTCAGCGTATCTTAGGGCCCGACGAACAGGCGGTGTGGCAGGAGAAGGGACAAGCAGTCGCCTATCTTGCCAAGCGCTTTGCGGCGAAAGAGGCTTTTGTGAAAGCCCTGGGCCTTGGGCTTCGCCAGGGGATGCAGTGGGGCGATATTCAGGTACTCAATGATGCCCTGGGGAAGCCCAGCCTTAAACTGAGCGGTGAAGCGCAGCGGCGGTTCACCGCCAGCGGGGCGACCGCCGCGCATATTACGCTGAGTGATGAAGCCGACTACGCCGTCGCCTTTGTTATTTTAGAGAGCTGATAATATGCCTCATACTGGGCAGTTATCGGCTCACCAGTGAGTCGCGCTCTTGGCTAAGGCGCGTCATGGCGGCGTATAGCTCGTCAAGCAGTGCCTCTACATGGCGTAGGCCACTGGTACGCAGGCGCGTTTCTAGGGTTTCCACCAGCAGGGCTAGTTCTGGTGCGCCGCAGTAGCGGCTGGCTCCGTTTAGTCCATGCACCCAGTCCAGTAGTGCCGTTAGATCGCCTGCCTGAAAGGCGTCGCGTATCTGCTGCTCGCTCTCCGGCAGGCTGTCAATGAGCCGTACCAGTTGCTGCTTGGCTAAGGTCTCCCTGCCTCCTGCCAAGCGTGCACCTAGCATCAAATCGACCGCTGGCAGCGAGCTAGGGGGAGCGGTGGGAACCTGTGACTGACGAGTGGAAGCTGCTTCAGTAGGGGCTGCTTTTCGTGGTGCAATTCCTAAAAAGCGCTGCAACAGCTGTTGTAGCTGGGCATCGTCGATGGGTTTGATCAGCACATCATCCAGCCCTTCGGCCAGCCACTGCTGTCGTTCAGTGCTCAGTACATGGGCCGTCACGGCAATAATAGGGCAGCGCGCCCAGCTATTATTGATACGCCGCAGCGCTTGTGTGGCCTGTATGCCGTCCATCCCCGGCATGCGGATATCCATCAATACCATATCGGCAATTTGGTGGCGCGCAAACTCCAGTGCTTCTTGGCCGCTTTCTGCTAGCACAATGTGTAGCGTATCGCTCTCCAGCATCGCTTTTAACAGTTCACGGTTTGACGAGTTATCGTCGACAATCAAAATTGTTAGGCGAGGGGCAAGCGGCGGTTTGCTGACTGCTTCACTGGCAAGGGGGAGTGGTTGCAGTTGCAGCAACTGACGCAGGGTGGTCACAAGCTGCGTCCGAGTAAACGGTTTGCACAGCATTTCGCCGCCGTAGGGAAATTCCCACGTGGGTAGGTCAAAGCTAGTAGTATTCGCCAGAATAATGACCGGGCAGGGAGTTTGCGCAATCACGGACTGCCAGTACGCTTTGCGATCACCTTCAAAGTCACTCTGCGCCAGACATAGCATCAGCAGCGATTCATTGCCGGCATTAATAAACGAGACTGGGCGCGCGCCCCAGCGTACTAGTAAATGCTCTAGCACATGGCGAGTGGGTGGGTGCGTTTCGTGAAGGCGAATAGTGGGGTTATCTAGCGTCAGCTCCGGCGGGCGCTCAGCCGCCTGGTGTGCCAGAAGAGGCAGGGTAAATGAGAAAGTCGACCCCTTACCCAGTTCGCTTTCTACCGTAATCTCCCCACCCATCCGCTGAATAAGCTGGCGGCAAATGGTCAGCCCTAAACCGCTGCCGCCGAACTGGCGAGAGTGACTCGGTTCGGCTTGTGAGAACGCGCTAAAGAGCTGCTGCTGGTGCTCATCGCTTAAACCAATGCCGGTATCGCTCACGCTAATATGCAGTATGACATGCTGACCCTCTTGGCTATCCAGCATAACGCGAATGATGATCTCGCCTTCGTTGGTAAATTTTAGTGCGTTGCCTAGCAGATTGTTCAACACTTGATGAATGCGTAACGGGTCGCCGCATAAGGGAGTCGGCACATCGTCATATACCATGGCGACCAAGTGCAGCTGCTTGCGCTGTGCTTCAGGGGCGTGCAAGCCAATAATTTCGTCAACCAGGGCAACAATATCGACATCGACCTCTTCCAGAGTCAGCCGGTCGGCTTCCAGTTTGGAGAAGTCCAAGACATCATTCACCAGCATCAGTAGGTTATCGCAGGCGCGGCGAACGTGCTCCAGCCACTCTTCTTGCCGGGTGTCGAGGGATGAACGGCCCAGCAAGCGGCAAAAACCAATAATGCCGTTGAGCGGTGTGCGGATCTCGTGGCTCATATTGGCCAGAAATTCGGATTTAACAGCATTGGCGCGCAGCGCGCTGCGGTGAGCAAGGTCTAGCTTGATATTCTGCTCTTCGATGGTTTCCATCGACTCCTGCAGCTCACTGGTGGCCTGCTCAATCTGGCTCTGCATATCCCGCTGGGCCTGCTGGAAATGTTCGGCTAAACGGTTGATATGATCGGCCAGCTGCTTTAGCTCGGTGGGCTTGGCCGATGATATTAGCAAGCTGTAGTCGCCACGCGACAGGCGATAAAGTGCCTGGTTAGCCTCTTCGATTGGACGGGTAGCATAGCGGCTAATGGCAAATGCGATTAAAAATAGCAGTAACCCCAGCAACATACCGCCAAGGCTCAGGCTTGCAATAAGCTTATAGCGCTCAAGCGTTAGGGTGCGGGTATCCATCTCAGCCTCTAACCACCCGTTCGTCATGCGCAGGGTGTCGCTGCTGCCCAGCGGCACCCGCAGCCGCCAGGCGTCCTCTTCCATGGTGATGGCCGTTGCCATTGGCGCATCCAGTCTAGGCGGTGGCATAGAGCTACCTAGCACCAGCAGACGGTTGCCCTGTTCATCAAACAGCGTCACGGCTCGCAGCCCGCGATGCTCCAACAGCTGCCTAGCGAGCTTTTCAAGGCGCTGTAAATCCCCGTCGGCCATGGCATCGCCTAAGCTGGGAGCCATCAACTCACCAGCGCTGATTAAGCGCTCTTTAAGCTCGTCGCGTCCTCCCAGGTCGCTCTGGATAACAAGCAATATTGCCATAACGGCGTAGACCAACAGTGGGAAACCAAGCAGAGCAAACAGCAGGCGCGTGTTTAATGACATGAAAGAAGCTCGTTGAATCTAGTAGGTTGCCTGTCCAGTCACAGGCAGCACCGATATAATGCAGCATAACGGTTACGATAAGGAATGTTCGATGAATTATCCCACGCTTGAAGATGTGGTCGGCAATACGCCCTTGGTTCGCTTGAAGCGAATTACCGCTGGGAAGAACAATACGCTGCTTGCCAAACTCGAAGGCAATAACCCCGCGGGCTCGGTGAAAGATCGTCCCGCGCTCTCTATGCTGAGTGAAGCGGAAGCTCGTGGGGAAATTTCCCCAGGGGATACGTTAATTGAGGCGACTTCCGGCAATACCGGCATTGCGCTTGCTATGGCGGCGGCTCTAAAAGGGTACAACATGACCCTGATTATGCCGGAAAATGCTTCCGCCGAGCGCAAGCAGGCCATGGCGGCCTACGGCGCTAAGCTGATTACGGCCAGTAAAGAAGGCGGCATGGAAGAGGCCCGCGATATCGCAGATGCCATGATTGCCCGGGGTGAAGGCAAGCCGCTCAACCAGTTTGCCAATCCGGATAACCCGCTGGCCCACTACCGCACCACCGGCCCGGAAATATGGCGGCAAACGGGTGGCGAAGTCACCCACTTTGTCAGCTCCATGGGTACCACCGGTACCATTATGGGCGTATCGCGCTATCTTAAAGAGCAGAACGACGCCATTCAGATCGTAGGCCTGCAGCCCGCTGACGGGGCGAGTATCCCCGGTATTCGCCGTTGGCCCAAAGAGTATCTGCCGGCGATTTTCGAAGCGCCGCGTGTAGATGTCACCCTGGATATCGGCCAGCAAGAAGCGGAAACGCATATGCGCCGCCTGGCCCGAGAAGAGGGCATTCTGGCAGGCGTTTCATCTGGCGGAAGCCTGGCGGGTGCGCTGCGCATTGCTGAACAAACCGAAAATGCGGTCATCGTGTTTATTGTCTGTGACCGTGGTGACCGCTACCTCTCCACGGGCTTATTTGCCCCGGAGGTATAGATGGCTATGTTGGGTAAGCGGCGGCCGCCGCGTCCCGCCTCCGGCCACTCCGGGCTGGCGCGCCAGCCAAGCGGCAACGGCAAGGCGGCCAAGAGTGCGGCTACCACTAGCGACTTCTCGGCGCCGCTGGTGATTGAACGGTTAGCCCACGATGGCCGTGGCGTTAGCCATAACCCGGCGGGTAAAACCGTGTTTGTCGACCAAGCGCTACCGGGCGAACAGGTTGAGGTGGCGGTGCACATCACCCGCAAGCGCTTTGATGAAGCGCATGTGAAAGCGCTGATGACTACCTCGCCCCAGCGGGTGACGCCGCCTTGCAGCCACTTCGGACACTGCGGCGGGTGTGATTTGCAGCATCTGGCGGTGGATGCCCAGCGCGCCCACAAGCGTGAAGTCGTTAGCGAATTAATGGCGCGCCAAGGCATACCGCTTGGCGAGGTGGCGGCGATTTCTGGGCACCAGGAAGGTTACCGCCGACGGGCGCGGCTAGGTGTTAAAGTCGACGCTCAGGGAAGTGTTCGGCTAGGTTTTCGTGCCGCCAACAGCCACCGGCTGGTGGATATCGACCACTGCCATGTATTGGTACCTGCCCTTCAAGCACTGATAGCCCCACTAAAGCAACTGCTTACTGAACTGGATGCACCCCGCGCGGTAGGGCATATTGAACTGCTGGCGACGCCCCAGGCTACGGTGGTGCTGGTCAGGCAGTTAAAAGAGCAGCCGCAGGATTGGCAGCGCTGGCAAGGGTTTGCTGACCAGCACCAAGTGAGATTAGGCGCATGGTTAGGGCGTGAGTCACCGTCCTTGCACTGGCATGGTGCAGAGCCTGCGCTGGAAGAGCGCTTTTCGCTGAGTGCGCTTGGTGTGTCGCCCCACCAAGAAAGCGCTGAGTCTGAGTTGGTGCTGCAGTTTGCGCCAGGTGATTTTTTACAGGTAAATGCCGAGGTCAATCAAAAGATGGTGTCTCAGGTGGTAGCATGGTTAACGCCAGCACCTGGGATGCAGCTACTCGACCTGTTTGCCGGGATGGGGAACTTCAGCCTTCCTCTGGCCGCTGCAGGCGCCAGCGTGCACGCGGTAGAAGGTAACACCGCCATGGTAGAGCGCCTTGGCACTAACGCAGCGCTGAACCAGCTCAATGTGAGCGTTCAACAGGCAGATCTAAACGATGCAATAGCGGTAAAAACACTGCTTCGCGAGCGTTCGGTGGATGCGTTGGTATTAGATCCCCCACGCAGCGGGGCGGAAGCTATCTGCCAAGCGGTTGGCCGCCACCGGATACCCAAGGTGGCCTATGTTTCCTGCGACCCGGCCACGCTAGCCCGGGATGCGGCACACCTTGTGCATGCGGGATATCGTGTTAAGCAAGTCGCAGTAGCGGATATGTTTCTGCACACTGCCCACATGGAAACGTTAATGCTGTTTGAATACGCGGGCTAGTTTGCCCTTTGCAGCGAGCATTGGTGGCGGCGGTGTGGAGGCCGTCACCCAGAAAGGATGAGTGAACGTCATGGTGAAAGTGCGTGAAGACCAACCGCTGACAGAAAGCGGAAAGGTGGACATACAACAATGGTTAACGCGCCTTCAAGAAGATGTGCGCCTACGTGAACCCGAGCGTTTGCAGGAAGCCTGCGAGCTTGCCGAGCAGTTAGATCGGGAAGCGCCTCGAACCCATCGCGTGTGGCTGTCGCCCGGCTCCAGCTTCCGCATGGGGCTTGAGATGGCGGACATCCTCGCCGACCTGAAGCTCGACCAGCCAGCGCTAGAGGCGGCCGTGCTTTACCGCGCCGTGCGGGAAGGGCTGCTGAGCCTGGAGGCGGTGACCAAACGCTTTGGGGATGAAGTCGCCAAGCTCATCGATGGCGTTCTGCAAATGGCCGCCATTAGCTACCCGTTGGCACCCAACCATGGCATGAGCCAGCACAACCAGCAGGAAAATCTGCGCAAAATGCTGGTGAATATGGTGGGCGACGTGCGCGTCGCCCTGATCAAAATTGCCGAGCGCACCTGCGCGCTGCGCCAAGTCAAAGACGCTCCCCGTGAGAAATGCTTACAGGTCGCCAGGGAAGTAGCGGATATCTACGCACCGCTGGCCCACCGCCTGGGCATTGGCCAAATTAAATGGGAGCTAGAAGACCTCTCGTTTCGCTACCTGCACGAGGATGAGTACAAGGCCATCGCCAAGCTATTGGCGGAGAAGCGCCTTGATCGCGACCGCTATATTCACGACGTCGTCGAAACCCTCAAAAGCCTGATGGAAGCGCAACACATTCACCGCTACGACGTGAGCGGCAGGGCCAAGCATATCTACTCCATCTGGCGCAAAATGAAGCGCAAGCGGATCGATTTCTCCCAGGTACACGACGTGCGCGCCGTGCGTATTCTGGTGCCGGAAGTCACCGACTGCTACACCGTACTGGGGATTGTCCACTCCCGCTGGCACCACGTTCCCAACGAGTTTGACGACTACATTGCCAACCCCAAGAAAAACGGCTACCAGTCGCTGCATACGGCGGTACTCGGGCCGGAAAACAAGGTGCTGGAGATTCAGATCCGCACTTTTGCCATGCACGACGAGGCAGAGCTTGGGGTGTGTGCCCACTGGCGCTATAAAGGCCACGATACCAACGCCAAGAGCCGCAGCTACGAAGAGAAAATCGCCTGGCTGCGCCAAGTATTGGAGTGGCAGGACGAAGTGGGCGGCTTTGGCGACCTGCGCGAAGGCCTCTCCAGCGATGTCGCCCCAGACCGCATCTACGTTTTTACCCCCGATGGGCACGTCATCGACCTGCCGCGTATCGCCACGCCGATCGATTTTGCTTACCGGGTGCATACCGAAATTGGCCACCTTTGCAGGGGAGCCAAGGTTAACGGCCGTATCGTACCGCTGACCTACAAGCTCAAAACCGGCCAGCAGATCGAGATTCTTACTGCCACCAAAGGCGGCCCCAGCCGTGACTGGCTCAACCCCAGCTTAGGTTACGTGCGCACCTCCCGCGCCCGGGCAAAAATCCAGGCGTGGTTCAAGCACCAGGCCCGCGACCAAAACCTGCATGAAGGTCGGGTACTTTTTGAGCGCGAAATGCGCCGCTTGGATGTGGAAGGGCTGGACCTTGCTAAGCTCGCCAAAGCCGTCAACTATCAAAACGCCGACGATATGTACGCGGCGCTGGGGGCTGGCGACCTGCGTATTGGGCAAGTGCTGCACCAGGCCCAACAGCTGTTTGGTGAAACCGACGACCAGGAGCAGCTCGACCGCCTATTGGCAAAACCACGCCGCCAGCCCAGCAAGGCCACTCAAAGCGATATCACCGTGCTGGGGGTGGGCAATCTGAAAACCAGCATGGCCAACTGCTGCCGCCCGGTACCCGGCGAGCCGATCGTTGGCTTCATTACCCAGGGGCGTGGCGTCACCGTGCACCGCCAGGACTGCACCAATATTCTCCAATTGCGTATGGAAGAGCCCCAGCGCATTATCGAGGTGGAGTGGGGCGAGCGGGCACACACCCGCTACCCGGTGACCATCGAGATTCAAGCCTGGGACCGCTCCGGCCTGCTGCGCGATGTGACCGGTCTCTTGGGTAATGAAAAGGTCAATGTGTTAGCGGTCAACACGCTTACGGATACCGACGAGGGCATCGCCCGACTGAGGATTACCCTGGAAGTCGATGGCCTTGAATCCCTGGGCAGGCTGTTCTCGCGTATTCAGCAGTTGCCCAACGTGACCGAAGTGCGTCGCCTGCGTAACGCCGATCCCGAGAAAAGTGCCCGTAAAGGAGGGGCCTGATGCGTCATACCCTGGAGGATTTGCTCACCCTAATGGCCGTGCTGCGCGACCGGGAGCAGGGCTGCCCGTGGGATATCCAGCAGGATTGGGACAGCATCGTGCCCCACACCCTGGAAGAGGCTTACGAAGTGGCCGACGCCATCGAGCGTCGCGCCTTCGATGAACTGCCCGGCGAGCTCGGCGACCTGCTTTTTCAAGTGGTCTATTACGCCCAATTTGGCGCAGAAGAGCAGCGCTTCGATTTTCACGATATCGTCGATACGCTGACCGCCAAGATGCTCCGCCGTCATCCCCATGTGTTTCCGCAGGGCACCCTGGCGTCACGCCGCCCGCCCGGCGTCAGTGCCGAAGAAGTCAAAACCCAACAGGTGAATAGCCGCTGGGAAGCGCTCAAAGCGGACGAACGCGCCGAGCGGGCTACCGAAGCCCCGTCGGTGCTAGATGATGTGCCTAGGGCGCTGCCCGCCCTAAGCCGCGCGGCCAAACTCTCCAAACGCGCTGCCCGAGTGGGCTTTGATTGGCCGGATGCCCGTGGCGTGCTGGACAAAATCCGCGAAGAGCTGGATGAAGTCGAAGAGGCGCTGGCGGCAGGCGATAGGCTGCACGCCCAGGAAGAGGTCGGTGACCTGCTGTTTGCCGTCACCAATTTAGCCCGCACCCTCGGGGCCGACCCCGAACAGTGCCTGCGTAACACCAATACAAAATTTGAGCGCCGCTTTCGCTATGTGGAACGTGCGCTTGCCGAGGCAGAGCGCCCGCTAAGCGAGGCCTCGCTGGACGAAATGGAAGGCCACTGGCAAGCCGCTAAAGCCCAAGAACAACGCTAATTTCAAAATCATCAACGCGACCCCGCAAGGAGGCCACGCCCATGAGTCATGATTTACACGAATCCCTGCGCGACAACGTGCGTATTCTGGGGGACAGTCTTGGGCGTACCATCGCCGATGACTTAGGCCAGTCGTTTGTCGATAAGATTGAAACCATTCGTGCCCACGCCAAGCGCGGTCGCCAGGGCGACTCGCTTCAACAGCGCCAGCTCATCGAGTATTTGCGTCAGCTACCCGAGCGGGACCTGCTCCCGGTGACCCGCGCATTCAACCAGTTCTTGAATTTGGCCAATATCGCCGAGCAGCACTACCGGGCACGGTTCCGTCGGGTGGAGGATTACAAACCCGGTTCGCAGCCCGCGCTAGGGGAGCTCTTGGGGCGCGCTCAGCAGGCCGGTAACTCGCCCCGCAAGCTGGTGGAAACCCTGGCTAATATGCGCGTCGAGCTCGTACTGACCGCCCACCCCACCGAAGTTATTCGCCGCACGCTGATCCAAAAATACGATGCGATCGATGAGTGCTTGACTGCGATCGAAAGCTCCGAGGATTACCCCGAGCGTGGTGCCCGCGCCCAAGGCCGCTTGGAAGAGCTGATCAGCCAGGCGTGGCATACCGACGAGATTCGCCACGAACGCCCCACGCCGGTAGACGAAGCGAAGTGGGGCTTTGCCGTCATCGAGAACTCACTGTGGCAGGCGGTGCCAGATTTTCATCGCGATCTGGATAACCTGCTGCTGGACACCGCAGGCGAACGCCTGCCGCTGGATGCCGCGCCAATCCGCTACGCTTCCTGGATGGGCGGCGACCGTGACGGCAATCCGAATGTCACCGCCAAAGTGACCCAGGAAGTGCTGCTGCTGGGCCGCTGGATGGCGGCGGACCTTTATCTGCGCGATTTAGAGCAGCTCAAGACTGAGCTCTCCATGTGGAAAGCCAACAGCGCCCTCAAAGCCGAAGTGGGCGATGTGGCGGAACCCTACCGGGAGCTGCTTAAGCGGCTGCTGACTAAAATGGAAGCCACCCGCGACTGGGCAAAAGCGCAGCTGGATGGCCGCAACTACGACGGCGGGCCGATCATTGAAACCCGCGACCAAATCTACGCGCCGCTGCTGGCCTGCTACCGCTCGCTGTGCGACGTGGGGCTGGATACCATTGCCAACGGTGCGCTGCTGGATACCCTGCGCCGCGTGGCCGTGTTCGGCGTCACGCTGACCAAGCTCGACCTTCGCCAGGAAGCCAGCCGCCACGCCCAAGTAATGGAAGAACTCACCAGCTCCCTGGGGCTAGGCCATTACCAGGAGTGGAGCGAAACCCAGCGTCAGGAGTTTTTGCTGGCGGAGCTTGAGTCTCGCCGCCCGCTGATTCCCCGCCGCTGGGAGTGTTCGGCAGAGTCCCGGGAAGTCATCGATACCTTCAAGGTGATCGCCCAGGAGCACGCGGAAGCGCTGGGTACTTACATTATCTCCATGGCCGCCGAGCCCTCTGATGTGCTCACCGTGGCACTGTTGATGAAGGAAGTGGGTGGGCAAGTAACGCTGCCCATCGCGCCGCTGTTCGAGACCCTCAACGACCTGGACCACGCGGGGGATGTGGTTGATCAGCTGCTGGCGCTGCCGGGCTACCGCGCCCTGACGAAAGACCGCCAAGAAGTGATGATCGGCTACTCCGACTCCGCCAAAGATGCCGGTCAGCTCGCCGCCGCTTGGGCACAGTACCGCGCCCAGGAAGCGCTGGTGAACGTGTGTGAGAAACATGGTGTGGACCTAACGCTGTTCCACGGCCGTGGCGGCACCGTTGGCCGTGGTGGCGGCCCGGCTCACGCGGCGATTCTGTCTCAGCCGCCTGGCTCCGTGAACGGCAGCCTGCGGGTGACCGAGCAGGGCGAGATGATTCGCTTTAAGTTCGGCCAGCCGGATATCGCGCTGCGTTCCATGGAGATCTACGCCTGTGCGGTGCTGGAAGCCACGCTATTGCCACCGCCCGCGCCGGAACCCCACTGGCGCGAAGAGATGGATCAACTGGCCAAGGTGGCCCATGCGGCTTACGTGGGTGTTGTACGGGAAGATCCCGACTTCGTCCCCTATTTCCGTGCGGTGACGCCGGAGGGCGCGCTGGGTAGGCTGCCGCTAGGCTCGCGGCCCACCAAGCGCCGTCAGGATGGTGGCGTAGAAACCCTGCGGGCGATCCCCTGGATTTTTGCCTGGACGCAGATCCGCCTGATGCTGCCCGCTTGGCTTGGCAGTGGCGAAGCCTTCTCCCGCCGTCTGGAGCAGCCCGGCGGCCGTGAAGTGCTGCAAGAAATGCGCACCCAGTGGCCCTTCTTTGGCACCTACCTGGATATGTTAGAGATGCTGCTAGCCAAAGCAGACGTGGCGATTGCCGCCTACTACGAGCACCGCTTGGTGGACGAGCCGTCGCTAAAAGCGCTGGGCAAAAAACTCCGTGAGCGCTTCGAGCGTCTGGAAGACGTGGTGTTAGATATCCTGCAGCAGGAGAAACTGCTGGAGAACACGCCACTGATTCGTCAGGCGATTGACGTGCGCAACCCCTACATCGACCCGCTGCATGGCCTGCAAGCCGAGCTTTTGCAGCGTAACCGGGATGCTGATGGGGCGATTAGCCCAGATCTCTCCCGCGCGTTAATGGTCACCATGGCGGGTATTGCGGCTGGCCTGCGTAACACCGGCTAAGCTGAAGACAGCCCACCAGCGCCGCTACCGATGGGTGGCGGCGCTTTTCTTTATGTCCAGTGTTGGAGGCAGAAACATGACCACAGACGCTCAGGCCGTGCTGGCATTCTGGTTTCAGGAGTTGTCGCCAGCCCAGTGGTTTAAGAAAGATGCCCAAATCGACCAACAGATTATCGATCGCTTTGGGCGCTACCCGCATCGCAATGCGGTCTTGGGCAGAGCCTCGACTCCGGAAGAGGTCGAGTTCCTCAAGCAGCCCGGCTCCTCTTTTTAACGTTTATTTAGGCTATATGGCGATTTATGTCGTTACGAAAATCTACCCGTATCAATAAATACATCAGCGAAAGCGGCCTCTGCTCCCGCCGGGAGGCGGACCGCTTTGTCGAGCAGGGCAATGTGTGGATCAACGGCCGCCGGGCAACCACTGGTGACCAAGTGGTCGCGGGGGATCGGGTAAAGGTCAACGGCCAGGAGATTGAGCCGCAGGAAGAGGAGGATTTAGTACTGATCGCGCTCAACAAACCGGTGGGGATTGTCAGCACCACGGAGTCGGCAGAAAAAGACAATATCGTTGAGTTTGTGAAGCACGGCACGCGTATTTTCCCCATTGGGCGCTTAGATAAAGACTCCCAGGGGTTGATCTTTCTCACCAACAACGGCGACTTGGTCAACAAAATCCTGCGCGCCAACAACAACCACGAAAAAGAGTACGTGGTGACGGTCGATAAACCGATCACCAACGAGTTTATTGCCGGTATACAGGGCGGCGTGCCGATCCTTGGGCAGATGACCAAAAAGTGTCAGGTGGTTAAAGAGTCCACCTTTGTGTTCAATATCACGCTAGTGCAGGGGCTCAACCGCCAAATTCGCCGTATGTGCGAATACTTTGGCTACGAAGTGACGCAACTGGTACGTACGCGCATCATGAACGTCTCGCTGAAAGGGCTGGCGCTGGGGGATTGGCGTGACCTGACGCCCAAAGAGATCGAGACCATTGTTGCCCTCACCGAAACCTCAGATGTAGCGCCTGAGAAGAAAACATCTGAGAAGAAAGCACCTGAGAAGAAAAAAATCGCCCGACCCAACTACAGCGGCGGTAGAAGTAGCGCGCAGGATAAAAAGACGGCAGCAAAACGGGCCTCTTCAGGTGCCGGCGCGGGTAACAAAGCCCGCAAGGATCCCAAGGCAAAAGGGGCCGCTGCTGGTAAGTCAGGCGGCAAAGGAGCAGTGTCAGCGGGAAGACCGGCCACTAAAGGAAAGGGGAGGCCCGGGAGCCACTCTAGCGGCAAACCGGGCGCGCGTAAGGGCGCGATAAAGGGCGGACGCCCCAGCGGGGGTAAAGCTGCCTCCGGTAAGCCGCCTTCCCGGCGCAAGTAGTTCTCCATGACAGAGATGCCAACTTATATGAGTTACCTACTGGCGTGGTATGCGACGGCCAGCGTGATTACCTACGTTCTCTATGCGTGGGATAAGCGGGCCGCGATTAAACAGCGCCAGCGGGTGAGTGAGAAAACGCTGCACTGGCTGGCGCTGCTAGGCGGTTGGCCGGGGGCATGGTGCGCGCAGCAGCAGCTGCGCCACAAGACCCAAAAAACCAGCTTTCGACGCGTTTATTGGGCCACGGTGCTGCTCAATATTGCAGTGTTAGGTGGTCTTGTCGCGGTTATGCCACTGCGTTAGGGGCAAATAGGAAGTTAGCGATGAGCTCTTTGCCGCCCTCGGTGGCAAACGACTCCGGGTGAAACTGAATGCCGTGAATTGGGTAGTCACGGTGCTTTACGCCCATCAGCTCAAATTCACCCGCTGCCTGCCAGCGGCCGCGCTCAGCAAAGTTGTCGGCGGTGAGTGCACCTACTGTGGCGGTCACTTCTAGGCACTCTGGAAGTGTCGCCGCATCGGCAATCAGTGAGTGGTAGCGCATCACTTCAAGCTGGTCGGGCACGCCGTTGAATACCGATTGGTTATTGTGATTAATGGGGCTGATTTTACCGTGCATTGGCAGCGGCGCTTTGACCACCTTGCCGCCAAACACATGCACAATCCCTTGCATGCCTAAGCAAACCCCCAGCAGTGGCGTGGTTTTGCCCAGCTTCTCAATCACCTCGGCACATACGCCAAAGTAGCGCGGGTCATCCGGCGAGCCTGGGCCAGGCGAGATAATAATGCGATCCGGCGCCATGGCTTCAATCGCTTTAAAATCAATCTGGTTATTGCGCTTCACCATGATCTCAAAATGAGGCAGCTCGCCGCGATTCTTCTCCGTGGTCAGAATCTCACCAATAAACTGGTAAAGGTTATAGGTGAAGGAGTCGTAGTTATCGATGATCAGCACCTTCATGCGGGGCTCTCCGTTTCCGTATCCATAAAGGGGGCCAAGGCCTTGCGAGTGCCGGCGAATTTGCGGCGAATCTCTTCGTATTCATCCTCGGCGTTGCTGTCGTACACGTTGCCGCCGCAGGTTTGTACGTAGGCGCGCTCGCCGTTGACAAACACCGTACGGATCGGGATCGCAAAGGTGCAGTCGCCGTTGAAAGAGAACTGGCCCACCGCGCCGCCGTAGGGGCCGCGCCCATCGGTTTCTAGGTCATCGATGATTTTCATCGCTTCGATTTTAGGTGCGCCGGTTAGCGTGCCCGCCGGGAAGTTGCTGGCCAGCGCGGTGAACATGTCTTCGCCTTCGGCAATGATTCCGACGATCTCACTAGAGATATGCTGAACGTGGCTGAAGCGCTTGATATCCATTAGGCTGCGTACTTTCACCGTGCCAAACTGGGCCACTCGGCCAATATCGTTGCGGTGCAGGTCCACAATCATATTGTGCTCGGCGATCTCTTTGGGGTCGTTGAGCAGCGCGCGGGCAAGCTGGGTATCTTCCTGGGGCGTTTGGCCGCGCAGGGTAGTGCCTGCCAGCGGGAACGTCTCCATCTCGCCCTGGCGCAGGCGGAACAGCAGCTCGGGGCTCGCGCCAATCAGCTTCTGTTCGCCAAACTTCACGTAGTACATCTGCGGCGAGGGGTTGATGGTACGCAGCTGCTCGTAAAGCGCCAGGGTGTCGCCCTGAATGCGAAAACGCTTTTTAAAGCCCACTTCGCACTGAAAAACTTTGCCGTCGATAATGTCCTGCTTCACCTTGGCGACCGCTTCGGCGTGCTCGGCTTTGCTCATGGTGTCGCCCAGCGCTGTAATGTGCAGCGGGCCTGCGGGTTCGTCGTCGGCGTCGATCAGCGTCTGCAGAAACTCGTAGCGGCTATTGTCGTAGTAGAAGTAGGTGACTTCCCCGGTCATCTTGTCGAGGATCAAGCCGTCTTTATACAGCCCAAAGCGGAACGTATCGAAGTCGTCGCTGGCTTTCAGCGTCAGGGAAGGCTCGAAGTACTGCATGGCGTCGTAGCCCAGGTAACCGCTTAATCCGCCCGCGTATTTGCGTGAAATAATATTTTGCGGGATCAGGCTGCGCAGCAGCTCGTAGGGATTGTCGCTCTGGTAATGCTTGGCATCGCCGTCGCGGTTTTCAATGGTCAGCGTGGTGCCATTGGCGTAGAGCGTGTACTCGGGGTCGAAACCAATGATCGAGTGGCGCGCCATGTGGCTATCTTCGCCCAGCGACTCCAGCATGTAGCAGGTATCGAAGTGCCGCTCGATTTTTTGAAATAGGGCAAAGAAGTCGCAGTCCGCCGCCAGGGTAACGTAGTGGGGCTTGCGGGGCAGGGTAAACGGCTGTGGGCCTGCCGCAGCGGCCGTATCGGTAGTGCTCATAAGTGATCATTCCGTGAAGAGGCTAACATCGTCAGCGCGCGTGATCCGCGTGACACGGTCGCAATACCCACGCCTAGGGTTTCGGCAATTTTGCGGTGGGGCACGCCATCGCGCAGCAGCTTAAAAATCTGTAGGCGTTTGCTGATTTCTTGGTACTCTGCTGGTGTCAGAAGGCTTGCCAGCGCAGCGTCCATGGCCTCGGGGGTCTCGATGGCCACCAGATGGCGTACCAGCTCAGTCTGATAGTGTGACGGAGAGAGGGGCATGAGTGAGTCACCAGCGGTCGATGTAATCCGTGTTAATGTACTAGTACGATAGTACATTAACACGGATAAACGCCGAGTCAAGAGACATCTCGGCTGGCAGCATCGAAAACTGGGATTAAAACGGCAGGTGTAGCGAAGCGCTGAGCATATTGAGGTGGCTGAGCGTGGCTGCATCGATACGCTCGTACTCGAAACGGCTGATCAACCGGTTGATGGTCATGGTGGCGCCGAAGCCTTGCAGTAGCGCCGTGCCGCCATCATCGGCCTGGGGCTGGTACGCTTCACCACGCCACTCGGTGAAGCCGGACTTGGCATAAATGCTGACGGCGCCCATGCGCACGCCTGCCACCAAGGCGCCACCCAGGCTCAGGGTGTCCATGAGCAGCGGGTTCATCTGGGAAGTAATGGGGACTTCTTCACTTTCGCGATAGGCGATCTCGGCACCGATATCCAGCCGGGGCAGCTGTTCGGGGCTGAATCCCGCGGTCAGCCGAAAGCCGGTGGTGTTGGTGTCCAGGCTGCTCAGGTCGCTGCCTTCCAGCACCACACCGTTATCGAGGCGCATCCATTCGCTATTGGGGGCTGCATAGGAGAGAGCAGGAGCGTCATCATCGGCCAAGGTGGCTTCTAGGGGTAGGAGCGTGCCGAACAGACTCAAGAGCAGGGTGCTTGCCAAGCGGTTCATTGGCGTTCCTCTTGTCCTTTCTTGTTGACGTTATCCCTAACAGACTAGCAACGGGCGCTGATTTCCACCACGTTAATTGCACCATTCGCCAAGTTTTCCAATAAATGTTTACCCATGCACATAAACCGTTCGCCAAACACCCACTGCGGGGAGAGCACACCGGTACGCGGGGCCTGCTCTTTTTGACGCTGGCGCTGGCGCCATTTAAGCGCGGTGTGGCTCCAGTCTTCGCAGTGTCGAATATCGAAGCCCGCCGTTTGCAGTCGCTGTGTCAATGCCGCCAACGTCAGCAAATGCGAGTGTGTCGGCCCTTCTGCCCAGGGCACCGGAAAACGCAGTGCCTCGCAGTGAGGGCCGCTGACCACCTCATGCATCACCAGCTGCCCGCCGGGGCGCAGCACGCGGCGGCACTCGGCCAGTACGCGTGCAGGATCGGGCATATTCATCAGGCTGTGTTGGAACAGCACAGCATCGAAGCTGGCATCACTAAACGGCAGTGCGCAGGCATCTCCCGTCACACAGCGCAGAGTGCCCGCTGATGAATCGTTAGGAGGCTGTGTCATTGCCAGTTCGCTGATGGCTTGATTCAGCACGTTAAAGCGGTGGGTAATATCCAGTCCGGTGAGATGAAAACCCAATGCGGCCCCCTGGCGCATCAATCCCCCCAGCCCTGCGCCAATATCCAGCGCCATAGGGGCGCTCTGATCGAGCAAATCCAAGAGCCTTTTCGATGCGGCGATACCGCCAATATGCAGCTGGTCGAGCGGTGCTAATTGATGCAGCGTGGGGCCATCGGGGTAGTGGGAGCTCAGTTGGTTAAGGATATCCTGGTCGCGCAGCGCTTGATGGTAGTGGTGGGCGAGGGAAGTGGGCATGGGGAACCTCGGTTGGGGCTAACGTCTCAGGATCAGAACAACCCTGGCGAACGCCTCCGCTACGGGTTGTTCTGATCGACAGTTGATCGTTGTAACAGCTTCGATCCCTTTTACTTTTGGTCTTCCAGCCCCAGCTCTTTAATCGAGATTTCGCGCATTTTGAATTTCTGAATTTTGCCGGTCACGGTCATCGGGAACTCATCCACGAACTTGAAGTAGCGCGGGATCTTGAAGTGGGTGATTTTGCCTTTGCAGTATTCGCGCAGGTCTTCCCCGGTAATTTCGCCCGCCGTGCTGTTGAGCTTCACCCAGGCAATCAGCTCTTCGCCGTACTTTTTATCTGGCACGCCGGTGACCTGTACTTCGGAAATCGCCGGGTGAGCGTACAAGAACTCTTCGATCTCTTTCGGGTAGACGTTTTCGCCGCCGCGAATCACCATGTCTTTGATGCGACCGACGATCTGGATGTAGCCCTCGTCATCCATGGTGGCCAAGTCGCCGGTGTGCATCCAGCCTGTCTCGTCGATGGCCTCAGCAGTGGCTTTGTCGTTGTTCCAATACTTCAGCATCACGCTGTAGCCACGGGTACACAGCTCGCCGATTTCGCCACGGGGTAGAATACCGCCGTTGCCGGGGTCGACAATCTTGCTCTCCAGGTGGGGCTGGGTGCGGCCCACGGTGGAAACGCGCTTTTCAATGGTGTCGTTCGCGCCGGTTTGCGTGGAGACCGGGCTGGTTTCGGTCATGCCGTAGGCGATTTGCACGCCCTTCATGTTCATCTTGTTGATGACCTGCTTCATGATCTCTGCCGGGCAAATGGAGCCCGCCATAATGCCGGTGCGCAGCGTCGAAAAATCGGTGCTGGCGAAATCCGGGTGCTCAAGCTCGGCGATGAACATGGTAGGAACACCATACAACGCAGTGGCTTTCTGCTCATGAACGGCTTTCAGCACTTTACCGGGGTCGAAGCCTTCATCTGGGTAGATCATCGCCGCGCCGTGGGTCACGCAGCCCAGGTTGCCCATTACCATGCCAAAGCAGTGGTAGAGCGGTACGGGAATCACCAAGCGGTCTTCGCTGGTAAAGCCCATGCTTTCGGCCACAAAAAAGCCGTTGTTAAGAATGTTGTGGTGAGAGAGCGTGGCCCCTTTGGGAAAGCCGGTGGTGCCAGAGGTGTACTGGATATTGATCGGATCATCGAACTGCAGCGTGGCCTGTAGGTCGTCCACGTCGGTTTGGCTCACCTTGTCGGCTTCGGCGATGAAATCTGCCCAGCGCCACATGCCGCTGTGCTTGTCGGCGCTTAAATTAATCACGCACTTAAGGTCCGGCAGTTTCTGTGATTTTAGTTGACCTTCCGCGCAGTTGTTGAGCTCTGGCGCCAGCTCGAACAGCATCGCCGTGTAGTCGGAGCTTTTGAATTGGTTGGCGGTGACTAAAAAGCGCGCGCCGGACTGGTTCAGCGCGTACTCCAGCTCGTGGGTTCGGTAAGACGGGTTGATGTTCACGAGAATTGCGCCAATTTTAGCGGTGGCAAACTGGGTCAACGTCCACTCGCTGCAGTTGGGTGCCCAAATGCCCACGCGGTCGCCTTTTTGTACACCAATCGCGAGCAGGGCGCGGGCGCAGCGGTTCACTTCCTGCTGAAGCTCGCGGTAGCTCCAGTGAATATTCTGGTGTAGCGCAATCAGCGCGTCGTTATCCGGATACTGGGCGGCAATTTGGTCGAATTTATCGCCAATGGTCATGCCCAGCAAGGGTTTGTCGGCGGTGCTGCTAGTGTAGCTGGGCAGGGCGCTGGAAAGCGGTGCAGATGATGCCATGGTGAGTCTCTCCGAAATCTTTTTGTTGTCTGAACGGGAAGTGAAGCGTTTTTAATTATTAGGGCCGGGCCGTACTAGCCGGGAGTGCGCTGTGTGCACCCTCTGGCCAGCGCTACTTTGGCGCTGGGCTGGCGGCCCAACTGCCGCGTGATCCAGTAGCCGGTATCGATCACTGCCTGCAGGTCGATGCCGGTATCGATACCCAGCCCTTCCAATAAATAGAGCACGTCTTCGGTGGCCACATTGCCCGATGCGCCCTTAGCGTAGGGGCAGCCACCCAGGCCTGCCGTGGCGGCATCAATCACGCTCACGCCTTCTTCCAGTACGGCGTACAGGTTGGCAATCGCCATGCCGTAAGTGTCGTGAAAATGAGCGGCCAGTTTCTCAATCGGCACCTGCTGGCGAGTGGCTTCGATCATCCGCTTAGCGGCCAGCGGGGTCCCCACGCCAATGGTGTCGCCCAGGGAAACTTCATAGCAGCCCATCTCATACAGCGCTTTGGCGACATCCGCTACTTTATGGGGGGCAATGTCGCCCTCGTAAGGGCAGCCCAGCACGCAGGAAACATAACCCCGCACCCGCACGCCTGCCTCGTTGGCGCGGGCAAGCACCGGCTCAAAGCGCGCCAGCGACTCGGCAATCGAGCAGTTGATGTTCTTCTGGGAGAACGCTTCCGATGCCGCACCGAATACCGCGACTTCCTCAACGCCTGCCTCCAGGGCGCCTTCTAACCCTTTGAGGTTAGGCGTTAGCGCGGAATACACCACGCCGTGCTGTCGCTGAATGCCGCGCATCACCTCAGCGGCATCGCCCATTTGCGGCACCCATTTGGGCGAGACAAAGCTGGCCGCTTCAATGTGGCGAATGCCCGCATTTGCCAGCCGCTCAATCAGCTCGATTTTGGTGGCGGTGGGCACCAGGGTGCCCGGCTCGTTCTGCAGCCCGTCGCGGGGGGCCATTTCAAATAGCTTGATAGACGTAGGCAGTGCCATGTGTGGCTCCTATTCGCTGGGGGCAAAGTCGAGCAGCACAGCGCCCTGGCTTACCGTATCGCCTGCCTGGAAGTGGAAGGTCTCTACGCTGCCATCGGCGGGGGCGGTCATGGTGTGCTCCATCTTCATGGCTTCCATCACCATCAGCGGCATGCCTTTTTCAACCTGAGCACCCGGTTCCACTAGCAGCGCCACCACCGTGCCATTCATCGGCGCGGTGAGAGTAGATTCCGTTTCGTGGTGGCCGTGGTCGATGGCGTCGATGCGCCGCCAGAACAGGCGGGTTTCACCGCTGGGTTCGGCCATCACCACTACATGACCATCTTTATACGCCTGTAAGCGGCGGCGGTGACCGTTGAGCGTGACGGCCACGGCATCGCCTTCCAGCGGCTGTAGGCTGGCAGTCAGTGTGCTGTTGCCAATGGTGAGCTGCCACTGGGTATCCAAGGTGGCGCGCTTGCCCTCTACCACGACCACTGCGCTGTCATTATCCGCGGCTTGAGCGCTTGCCGGGTCACACAGCGCAATGCGAATGGTGTGCGGGGCGTTGAGCCGGAAACCATCGTGGCGGCCCCAAGGGGAGTCGCTTTCGCACTCCTGGGCTAATTGATGCAAGCCAATCAGCGCGGCGCTGGCATAGTCTTCTGTAGAAAACTGACGCGGAGCAAACAGGGTCGCTTCGTTGCGCTCGATAAAGCGGGTATCCAGCTCGACGTTCTTAAAGCCAGGGTGATTGGCTAAGCGCTGCAAGAAGGCGCGGTTGGTGACCACGCCCTGCACATCCAGCGACGCTAGCGCCCGGTTGAGGGTTGCCAGCGCAGCGTCACGGTCAACGCCATGCACAATCAGCTTGGCGAGCATCGGGTCGTAGTGCATCGAGACCGTATCGCCGCTCTCCACGCCGCTATCTAGGCGGACTTGATCAGCGCCTAGCCCTGCGCCTTCCAAGTCCAGCGCGAAGCGAGTGAGGAGGCCGGTGGCGGGAAGGAAGTCCTGCTCCGGATCTTCGGCATAAATGCGCGCTTCAAAGCTGTGGCCGGTAATGGTCAGCTCGTCCTGGCGGCAGGGCAGCGGCTCGCCCATAGCGACTCTTAGTTGCCACTCCACCAGGTCTTGACCGGTAATCATCTCGGTAACGGGATGCTCGACCTGCAGGCGGGTGTTCATCTCCATGAAATAGAAAGCGCCGTCCTGACCTGGTGAAGAGTCCAGCAGAAACTCCACCGTGCCCGCACCCACGTAGCCAATCTCCTGGGCGGCGCGAACGGCGGCATCGCCCATGGCGGCGCGCAGTTCAGTCGTCATGCCGGGGGCGGGGGCTTCTTCAATCACTTTTTGATGTCGGCGCTGCACGCTGCAGTCCCGCTCGAACAGATACACGCCGTTGCCGTAACGGTCGCAGAATACCTGTACTTCCACATGGCGGGGCTGTACTAGATACTTCTCGATCAGCATGCGGTCATCGCCAAACGCGGCTTTAGACTCCCGGCGGCAGCCGTCCAGCGCGGCCTGGAAGCCTTCACCGCTCTCTACCACGCGCATGCCTTTACCGCCGCCACCGGCGCTGGCTTTTAGCATGACGGGGTAGCCGATCTTATCGGCCTCGGAACGCAGCAGGGCATCGCCTTGGTCGTCGCCGTGGTAGCCGGGCACCAGCGGCACGCCCGCATTCGCCATACGCGCTTTGGCGGCAGACTTGTCGCCCATGGCGGCAATGGCGGAAGCGGGCGGGCCAACAAAAGTAATGCCCGCTTGCTCTAGCGCTTTAACAAAAGTGCCGTTTTCAGACAGGAAGCCATAGCCGGGGTGAATCGCGCCGGTGCCGGTGCGTTGGGCGGCCTCAATCACCGCGTCAACGTTTAAGTAGCTTTCCCGGGCGGCGGCAGGGCCGAGGCGCACGGCTTCATCGGCTTCACGTACGTGGCGGGCGGTGGCATCGGCATCGGAATAAACAGCGACGGTTTTTAAGCCCATGCGGCGGGCGGTACGCATCACGCGGCAGGCAATCTCACCGCGGTTAGCCACCAGCAAGGTATCGAATTTGGTTGGGGTAAGCGTCATGAGCGTGGCTCCGCAGCGTTATTGTGTTCTTCAGGAGATGTCCAGGCGGGGCGACGCTTGTCCAAAAAGCTGGCGAGGCCCTCTTGGCCCTCTTGGCTCACCCGCAGCTTGGCAATCACTTGGCAGGTGTGCTCACGAGTAGCATCGGCATCTGGAGCTTGGGCCACGGTGGCTAATAGTGCCTTGGTAGCCCGCTGTGCCTGGGGAGAGCCTTTAACCAGCGTGGCGATCATGCTGTCCACCGCGTTATCCAAGGCATCGTGCTCCACTACCTGATGGGCCAAACCCAGGCTGAGCGCGGTGGGCGCATCCATCACTTCGGCGGTCAGCGCGTAGCGGCGCATTTGGCGCTGACCAAGGGCGCGCTGAACGTAAGGACTAATCACCGCAGGCGACAGGCCAATATTGACTTCCGACAGGCAAAACTTGGCTTTTTCGGACGCCACGACGATATCGCAGCAGGCGGCTAAGCCCACCGCGCCACCAAACGCCGCCCCCTGTACGCGGCAGATGGTCGGGCAGGGCAGGGTATCTAGGCCGTGCATCAGCGCCGCAAGCTTGCGGGAATCCGCTAGGTTATCTTCCAGGTCGTAATCGACCATGCGCTTCATCCAGTTCAGGTCAGCACCTGCGGAGAAGCTTTTACCTTCAGAGCCGAGCACCACCACCCGCACGTCGCCTGCACTTACCAAGCCGTGGAGCTTTTCCAGATGAGTATTGAGTTCGGCAATCAGGCTATCGTCAAAGGCGTTATGCACCTCTGGGCGGTTTAAGGTTAGGCGAGCGATACCCGCCTCGATGACTAATGTTGAGTAAGCCATGATGTTCGCCCCTTACATCCGGAACACGCCGAAGCGCGTCTCTTTGACTTCGGCATTCATCGATGCGGCCAGTGACAGCCCCAGCACATCGCGGGTTTGCAGCGGGTCGATCACGCCGTCATCCCACAGGCGGGCGCTGGCGTAGTAGGGGTGGCCCTGGTGCTCGTACTGGTCGCGGGTGGGCTTTTTGAACGCTTCTTCGTCCTCTTTGCTCCATTCTCGGCCTTCGCGCTCGTACTGCTCGCGTTTTACCTGGGAAAGTACGCCTGCCGCCTGTTCGCCGCCCATCACCGAAATACGCGCGTTGGGCCACATAAACAGCAGGTTGGGGTCGTAAGCACGACCACACATACCGTAGTTACCCGCGCCGAAGCTGCCGCCAATCAGCACGGTGTATTTCGGCACGTTGGCGCAGGCCACGGCGGTGACGAGTTTGGCGCCGTGCTTGGCAATGCCTTCATGCTCGTACTTGGAGCCAACCATAAAGCCGGTGATGTTCTGCAGGAACACCAGTGGGATTTTGCGCTGGGCGCACAGCTCAATAAAGTGCGCACCTTTTACCGCACTCTCTGAAAACAGCACGCCGTTATTCGCCACGATCCCCACCGGGTAGCCGTGAATATGGGCAAAGCCGGTCACCAGCGTGTCGCCGTAGTAGCGTTTGAACTCGTCAAAGTCGGAGCCATCGACGATGCGGCCGATCACTTCGCGCACGTCGTAGGGCTTTTTCAGGTCGGTGCCGACGATGCCATAAAGCTCTGAAGGGTCGAGCTTGGGCGGCCTAGGCGGCTGCATGGCCAGCTGGCCGCGCTTTTGCCAGTTCAGACGCGATACGCAGGCGCGGGCAAGCTGCAGCGCATGGGCGTCATTTTCAGCGTAGTGGTCGGCTACACCGCTCACTTTGGCGTGAACGTCCGCACCGCCCAAGTCCTCGGCGCTGATGCTCTCCCCCGTGGCGGCTTTTACCAGCGGTGGGCCACCCAGGAAGATCGTGCCTTGCTCTTTAACAATGATGGACTCATCCGCCATGGCAGGCACATATGCACCCCCTGCGGTACAGGAGCCCATCACCACGGCGATCTGTGGAATGCCTTCAGCGGACATCGTGGCCTGGTTGTAGAAAATACGCCCGAAGTGGTCGCGGTCGGGGAAGACTTCGTCCTGGCGGGGCAGGAAGGCACCGCCAGAATCCACCAAGTAGATGCACGGCAGGCGGTGCTTGCGGGCAATTTCCTGGGCACGCAGGTGCTTTTTCACCGTTAGCGGGAAATAGGTGCCGCCTTTTACCGTGGCGTCGTTGGCCACAATCACGCACTCAACGCCAGACACCCGACCAATCCCGGTGATCACGCCTGCGGCAGGTACCTCACTGTCGTAAACGTGATGCGCCGCCAGCGCGGAAAACTCCAGAAACGGCGAGCCTTCATCAATCAAATGGTCGATGCGGTCACGCACGTACAGCTTGCCACGGCTCTCATGGCGGGCGCGGGCTTTCTCACCGCCTCCTTGTGCAATGGCCGCAGTGAGTTCACGGAGTTTGTTGACTTCCCCCAGCATGGCGGCCTCGTTGGCCTGAAACACATCGCTGCGCGGGTTGATCTGTGTGGAGAGTGTGCTCATGGCGCGCCCCTGCTAATTTTTGTTAAAGGCTTTCGGTGAAAAGTTCGCGGCCAATCAGCATCCGGCGAATCTCGCTGGTGCCCGCGCCAATTTCGTAAAGCTTCGCGTCGCGCAGCAAGCGGCCGGTGGGGTACTCGTTGATATAACCGTTGCCGCCCAGTAGCTGGATGGCATCCAGCGCGACCTGGGTGGCTTTTTCAGCGCAGTAGAGGATGACACCAGCGGCATCTTTACGAGAAGTTTGGCCACGGTCGCAGGCGGCCGCGACGGCGTATAAATAAGCGCGGCAGGCGTTTAGGGTGGTGTACATATCCGCCACCTTGCCCTGCACCAGTTGGAACTCACCGATGGATTGATTGAACTGCTTACGCTCATGGATGTAAGGAATGACGATGTCCATGGCGGCTTGCATGATGCCAATGGGGCCAGCGGCCAGAACGGTGCGCTCGTAATCCAGGCCGCTCATCAATACGCGAACGCCTTTGCCTACTTCGCCCAGCACGTTCTCGGCGGGTACGCGGCAATCCTGGAAGACCAGCTCGCAGGTGTTAGAGCCACGCATGCCCAGCTTGTCGAGCTTCTGGGCGGTGGAAAAGCCCGGCATGCCTTTTTCGATAATAAACGCGGTGATGCCTTTGGAGCCGGCATCCGGGTCGGTTTTGGCGTACACCACCAGCACATCGGCATCGGGACCGTTGGTGATCCACATTTTGTTGCCGTTGAGAATGTAGTGGTCGCCATCCTCTTTGGCGCGCAGCTGCATGGAGACCACATCGGAGCCAGCGCCGGGCTCTGACATCGCCAGCGCGCCCACGTGGTCGCCGCTCATTAGCTTGGGCAGGTATTTGGCTTTTTGCTCGGCGGAGGCGTTGATCTTGAGCTGGTTAACGCACAGGTTGGAGTGCGCGCCGTAGGAGAGCCCGACGGAAGCACTGGCCCGGGAGATCTCCTCCATGGCGATACAGTGGGCCAAGTAGCCCATACCGCTGCCGCCATCTTCTTCCGGTACGGTAATGCCCAGCAGGCCCATATCGCCGAATTTCTTCCACAGGTCGTTGGGAAACTCATTGTTGTGGTCGATCTCGGCGGCGCGTGGGGCAATCTCACTGGCGGCAAAGGCGTTGACCTGCTCACGCAGCATGTTCAGTTCATCGTCAAGACCGAAATTTAGTTCTGAATAGTGGGAAAACATGGTCAATCACCTTGTCGTTGTTAATCGGGTCGTTATTCGTTGAGGTTGTTTATTTCGCGGTGGCCGGATGTTTCTCGTTAAGCTCTTCGAGGGCTTGGCGGCAGCGAATCTCAGCGCTTTCAAGCTCCAACTGCACCATCGTGATGTCTTTCATCTGCTGTTCCAGCGCGGCTTTACGCTCGCTGATTTTGCTCAGCATCAGCTGTAGCTGCTTTTCGCTGCCGCTGCGGGTCTCATCCCACAGCTCAAACAGCTCGCGGATTTCCGCCAGCGAAAACCCCAGGCGTTTGCCGCGCAGTGTCAGCTTTAGCCGTACGCGATCTTTACTGCTGTAAATACGTGTCTGGCCCCGGCGGGTGGGATGCAGTAGCTCCTGATCTTCATAAAAGCGGATGCTACGCGTGGTCACATCAAACTCGCTGGCCAGTTCGCTGATCGAGTAGGTTTTGCTCATGATCGTTATTCTCGTCGATAGGGGATGTCCCTATGGAACACTGACCATGAGGCTAAAGCAAGTTTACGTTAACGTAAAGCTGGGATTGCAATGAGTGAGCTACCGTTGAATTTTAAAAAGTAATTGATAAATAAAGGATTTTTAACTTTAATTTGATGCGTCGGAGTGGTGCGTAGACCAAAGTTGTAATTGTAATACCCTGTGTGGGGTTGCTAGTTTGCACTTACACCTTACGTTCAGGTAAGGATGCGTTGCTGGCTAACGAGTTTCGCTTCCCACCGTACAAGAACAACAAGAGGCGTCCTACCTCATGCGTGCAGACGAAGTGACCAAGGGGCCAGTGCTCGAAACTCGAGGGCTGACCAAAGAGTTTCGCGGCTTTACCGCCGTGGATAACGTAAACCTCCAGGTGCAGGAGGGGCATATTCATGCCCTGATTGGCCCAAACGGTGCAGGGAAAACGACGGTCTTTAACCTGTTAACCAAGTTTTTGCCCCCTACGCGGGGCGAGATTCTCTATCGCGGCCAACCCATCACCAGCAAAAAATCTAACGAGATCGCCCAGCTTGGCTTAGTGCGTTCGTTTCAGATTTCAGCGGTGTTTGCCCACATGACCGCATTGGAAAACGTACGCGTAGCGCTTCAGCGCCAGCTGGGCACGTCGTTCCACTTCTGGAAATCGGAAAAAACGCTGGACCACCTCAACGACCGCGCCCTAGCGCTGCTCGATGAAGTGGGCCTGCGCGAATACGCCGATACGCTCACTGTGGAAATGCCCTATGGCCGCAAGCGCGCCTTAGAAGTGGCCACCACGCTGGCGCTGGACCCCAGCATGATGCTGCTAGACGAGCCGACCCAGGGCATGGGCGCGGAAGATGTTGACCGTATCGTTGCGCTGATCAAACGGGTTTCCCAAGGCCGCACGGTGTTGATGGTGGAGCACAACCTGAGCGTGGTCAGCCGCTTGTGTGACCGTATTACCGTATTGGCGCGGGGTGCGGTGCTGGCAGAAGGGGATTACGACACGGTTTCCCGCAACCCCTTAGTGCGCGAAGCCTATATGGGCAGCGAAGCGGCTGAGGAGGCTGCCGTATGAATACCGCAGAAGCATTCGAGAGCCAAGAAGCCCCAGAAAACCAGACTTTAGAGATGCTGCGAGTGCAAGACCTGCATGCCTTCTATGGCGAATCGCACATTCTGCATGGGGTGAATTTCGACGTGAAGCGTGGCGAGCTGGTGACTCTGCTGGGCCGCAACGGCGCGGGCCGCAGCACCACGCTAAAAGCGATTATGAATATGGTCGGGCGGCGCACCGGTTCGATTGTCATTAATGGCAATGAAACCCTGCGCATGAAGCCGCACCATATTCCCCGGTTAGGGATTGGCTACTGCCCGGAAGAGCGCGGTATTTTTGCGAGCTTAGATGTTCACGAAAACCTGCTGCTGCCACCCACTGTGCGTTCAGGCGGTATGAGCTTGGATGAAATCTACGGCATGTTCCCGAACCTCTACGAGCGTCGCAAAAGCCAGGGCACGCGGCTCTCCGGCGGCGAACAGCAGATGCTGGCCATGGCGCGCATTCTGCGTACCGGTGCGCGCTTGCTGCTGCTGGATGAAATCACCGAAGGCTTGGCGCCGGTCATCGTGCAAAAGCTGGGCGAGGTATTGGTGCAGCTAAAAGAGCGCGGCATGACCATCGTGCTGGTTGAGCAGAACTTCCGCTTTGCTGCCCCGCTGGCTGACCGCCACTTTGTGATGGATCACGGCCAAATTGTTGAGGAGATCACCGCCGAGCAGTTGCCTTCCCGGCGGGAACATTTAAACAGCATGCTGGGGGTATAAATCGCACACCATCTAAACTGTAAGCACGGCCTTAAAGAACAACAAACGCAACACTTACGTTTCATACACAAGCGCTCCACACACAAACGCTATAACTGAACGTCCGCATCATAAAAACAAAGGCCCTCAGGGCCAGGAGACGAACATGACCTATATGAAGAAGACGCTGGCCGCCAGCATCGCCGTTGCCGCTGCCTCCAGCATGGCGATCTCGACCGCCCACGCCGAGATCAGCGATGGTGAAGTGCGTATTGGCTACTTAGCCGATATGTCCGGCACCTACCGTGATTTGGCTGGCCCAGGTGGCCAAACTGCGATGGAAATGGCGGTGGCCGATTTTGGCGGCAGCGTGAACGGCTCACCCATTGTGATTTTCAGCGCCGATGACCGCAACAGTGCCGACGTGGGTGCCAACACCGTGCGCGAGTGGATCGACCAGCGTAACGTCGATATGGTTGGCGGCTTAGTGGCGTCGTCTGTGTCTATCGCCGTGACCAAAGTGTTGCAAGAGAACAACGGCCTGGGCATCGTCTCGGGCTCGGCGGCGTCTAGTATTACCAACGAACACTGTACTCCGAACCATATTCACTGGGTATATGACACCTATCCGCTGGCCAACGGCACCGCGAAGGCCGTCGTTGAGCAGGGCGGCGATAGCTGGTTCCTACTCACTGCGGATTACGCCTTCGGCCATGCACTGGAAGCCGACGTGACCAGTGTGGTAGAAGCCAATGGCGGTGAAATTGTCGGCGGCGTGCGTCACCCGTTCCCCACCAGTGACTTCTCCTCCTACATTCTTCAGGCGCAGGGTTCTGGTGCGAAAATCGTTGGCCTCGCCAATGCCGGTGCCGACACGGTCAACGCTATTACCACTGCCAGCCAGTTTGGTCTGACCCAAAGCGGCCAGCAATTAGCAGGCCTGCTGATCTTCCTCAACGACGTACACGCGCTGGGGCTAGAAGCCACCCAGGGGCTGCTGCTAACCACCGGCTGGTACTGGGACATGGATGAAGAGTCCCGCGCTTGGTCCGAGCGTTACTTTGAAGAAACCGGCCGTATGCCCACCATGGTGCAAGCCGGTATCTACTCCAGCACTATGCACTACCTGAAAGCCGTGGAAGCCGCTGGCACCGATGACCCTGAAACCGTGCGCGCGAAAATGGCCGAAGAGCCGATCAACGACTTCTTCGCCCGTAACGGCAGCATTCGTGAAGATGGCCGTATGATTCACGACATGTACCTGGCCCAGGTAAAAACCCCGGAAGAGTCTACCGGTGAGTGGGACCTCTACGAGATCCTTAGCACCATTCCCGCCACAGAAGCCTACCGTCCGCTGTCTGAAAGCCAGTGCTCGCTGGTACAGAACTGATCTGCTGACGCGCTCCAGGCTCAGGCATCTGCTGCCTTGGTCTGGGGCCAAGCAAGCCGTAAAGGCGTTTCTAACAATAAGCAACGCGCTGGGGCAGCTCCATAGGGCTGCCCGCTTAGCGGCGAGGAGAGTCATACCATGACGATGATATTCGGCGTGCCAATGGCCGTGTTCATGGGCCAGCTAACGCTTGGGCTTGTGAACGGTGCCTTTTACGCACTGCTTAGTTTGGGCCTGGCGGTCATCTTCGGCCTACTGAAGATCGTCAACTTTGCCCACGGGGCGCAGTACATGCTGGGAGCCTTCGCCGCGCTGCTAGGCTTTCGCTACCTGGGCATTAACTATTGGCTAGCACTGATTTTAGTCCCGTTGGTGGTGGGTGGTTGTGGCATGCTGATGGAGCGCTTTCTGCTGCGTCGCATTGCCCACCTCGACCACCTCTACGGGCTGCTGCTGACCTTCGGGTTGGCGCTGATTTTCGAAGGCACGTTAATTAACTTATTCGGCGTTTCTGGGGCGCGCTACGCTACCCCTGAAATTCTGCAGGGCGGCCTTAACCTGGGCTTTATGTTCTTACCTACCTACCGCGCTTGGGTGCTAGTAGCGGCGCTGGCCATGTGTCTATTCACCTGGTTCATGATTGAGCGTACCCGCTTGGGTGCCTACCTGCGCGCCGGTACAGAAAACTCCCAACTGATGCAGGCGTTCGGTGTGAACGTACCGCTGCTGATTACCCTAACCTACGGGTTTGGGGTTGGGCTTGCCGCCTTTGCAGGCGTGCTGGCGGCACCGCTTTATCCGGTATCGCCCACTATGGGCTCAAGCCTATTGATTGTGGTGTTTGCGGTGGTCGTTATCGGCGGTATGGGCTCCATTTTAGGCGCCATTTTAACCGGCTTAGGCATGGGCATTATTGAAGGGTTAACCAAGGTGTACTACCCGGAAGCCTCTAATACCGTGATCTTTCTAGTGATGATCCTGGTACTCATGTTACGCCCCGCTGGGCTGTTCGGTAAGGAGGCATAACCATGACAACAACGCATACCACCTCGGCAACCCAGTTGCCCTCCGCGGTGCAGGAGCGCCAACGGCGCGCCAAGCTACGCCGCAATATGTTCTACCTTGTGCTGCTGGCGATGGGGCTAGTTGCTCCCTTTGTGGCGTACCCCGTCTTTTTAATGAAGATTCTCTGTTTTGCGCTGTTTGCCTGCGCTTTCAACCTACTGTTGGGCTACGCCGGGCTGCTCTCATTTGGCCATGCGGCCTTCCTAGCGACCGGCGGCTATGTGACCGGCTACTTGCTGGCCAGCTACCCAGGCTTAATGCCAGAGCTAGGCATTCTTGCGGGTACGTTAATGGCAACTCTGCTAGGCGTACTGTTTGGCGTGCTCTCCATTCGTCGCCAGGGCATTTACTTCGCCATGGTCACGCTGGCGCTGGCACAGCTGATGTTCTTCGTGTTTGTGCAGTCCTCCTTTACCGGAGGGGAAGACGGCCTGCACGGCGTGCCGCGGGGTAACCTGTTTGGCGTGATCGATCTGAGCAGCAACTTGGCGATGTACTACTTCGTCTTCGCCGTGTTCGTGTTTGGCTTCGCGGTGATTCAGCGCACGGTTCATTCACCCTTTGGGCAAGTGCTGAAAGCCATTCGCGAGAACGAGCCCCGCGCCGTGTCGCTGGGCTACAACGTCGATGCCTACAAGCTGTTGGCTTTCGTTCTCTCGGCGGCGCTAGCAGGTTTGGCAGGTTCCACTAAAACCGTGGTGTTCCAGCTGGCCTCGCTCACCGATGCCCACTGGCATATGTCGGGTGAGGTGATTTTGATGACACTGCTGGGCGGTGTAGGCACGCTGCTTGGCCCGCTGATGGGGGCGGGGCTAGTGGTTAGCCTGCAGCATCTGCTGGCGCAGTCGCCGTTGGGGAACTGGGTGAGCGTGATTCTGGGCATCATCTTTGTGGTGTGCGTGCTGAGCTTCCGTAGCGGCATCATCGGCGAGCTGGCCAAAATGTACCGTAAAAACTTTAAGTGATGGATTCCCGTTAACCGCGTCTGTCCGTGGATTGGGTGCCTTCGGGCACCCTTTTTTCTGCTTGTGAAATAAGGCCGTAAGCCCATTTCTACGCCAAAGGTCGTGGGGGATTTGGTTGCGCAAGGTAGGGTAAGAATATAAGTTAACGTAAACGTCAACATTGCTAATAATGACAACAGCTAATGCGTGACTTGCCTGCCGCCTGCCTAGGCGCGGTGCATCCACGCACTGTGGAGATACGCCATGAATTTTGAGCTAAGTGAAGACCAGGTCGCTTTTTCTGATATGGCCCGGGCGTTCGCCCAGAACGAGCTAGAACCCCACGCCGCCGAATGGGACGCAGAATCTTTTTTCCCCGTCGATGTGATTCGTAAAGCAGGGGAGTTGGGCTTCTGTTCGCTCTACGCCCCGGAAAGTGTCGGCGGACTGGGCCTTTCCCGGCTTGATGCCAGCATTATTTTTGAACAGCTCTCGATGGGCTGCACCTCCACCACCGCGTACCTCACCATCCACAACATGGTGACCTGGATGCTGGCGGACTTCGGCACACCGGACGCCGTGGCGCAGTGGGGCGAAAAGCTGGCGACCGGCGAGCTATTGGGCTCTTACTGCTTAACCGAACCCAACGCAGGCTCCGATGCGGCCTCGCTGAAAACCACCGCCAAGCGCGATGGCGAGCACTACGTGCTGAACGGCAGCAAGATGTTTATTTCCGGCGCGGGTAGCACCGATTTCCTGGTGGTGATGGCGCGCACCGGCGGCGAAGGCCCCAGCGGCGTTTCCGCCTTCGCGGTGGATGCCAAGAGCGAGGGCATCAGCTATGGCCGCAAAGAGGACAAAATGGGCTGGAACAGCCAGCCCACCCGCATGATTACCTTTGAAGACGTGCGTGTACCCGCTAACCACCTGCTGGGCAACGAGGGCGACGGCTTCAAAATCGCCATGAAGGGCCTGGACGGCGGGCGCATCAATATTGCGACGTGTTCGATCGGCACCGCTCAGCAGGCGCTCAATAAAGCCCGCGAGTACATGCTAGAGCGCAAGCAGTTCGGTAAGCGCCTGGCCGAGTTCCAAGCGCTGCAGTTTCGCCTAGCCGATATGGTGACCGAGCTGGTGGCCGCCCGCCAACTGGTACGCATGGCCGCCACCAAGCTGGATGCGGGCCACCCGGATGCCACCACCTACTGTGCGATGGCCAAGCGGTTCGCTACCGATGTGGGCTTCAAGGTGTGCGACGAAGCGCTGCAGCTCTACGGCGGCAATGGCTACATCAAGGAGTACCCGATGGAGCGCTACGTGCGCGACACCCGCGTACACCGTATTCTGGAAGGTACCAACGAGATTATGCGGCTGATTATTTCCCGCCGCGTACTGGCCGACGGTGCCGCTGAGCTATAGCTGTCAGGGCACATATCACCAAGCCCCGAGCATATAAGGACAAACCATGAGTTGCGTACTGTTTGAAGAGCACACCACCCAAGATGGCCACGTGATTGGCGAGATTACCCTGAACGCCGAGCGCTCTTTAAATGCGCTCACGCTGGAAATGATCGAAGAGATCCTGCCGCGCCTAAACCAGTGGCAAAGCGACGAGCGGGTCGTAGCCGTGCTGCTGGATAGCGCAGGCGAAAAAGCCTTCTGCGCCGGTGGCGATGTGGTCAACCTCTACAAAGCCATTCAAGGTGAAGGTGCCGCGGACTTCCCCGAGCGCTTCTTCGAGAACGAGTACCGCCTGGATTACCAGCTGCACACCTTCCCCAAACCGGTGATCTGCTGGGGCAACGGCATCGTGATGGGCGGCGGCATGGGCCTGTTAAGCGGCAGCAGCCACCGCATCGTCACGGAAACCTCCCGGTTGGCTATGCCAGAAGTTACCATTGGGTTGTACCCGGATGTAGGCGCGAGCTGGTTCCTTAACCGCCTACCGGGCGGCGCCGGGCGGTTTCTGGCCA
Source organism: Halomonas sp. Ps84H-12 (assembly GCF_024124725.1). NCBI lineage: Bacteria > Pseudomonadati > Pseudomonadota > Gammaproteobacteria > Oceanospirillales > Halomonadaceae > Halomonas > Halomonas sp. Ps84H-12. The sequence goes on from NZ_JAMXSJ010000005.1 coordinate 60,865, forward strand.
TGACCGGTGGGCAAATTAACGCCCCGGATGCGGTTCACCTGGGCCTTGCCGACCGCGCCATTGCCAGCCACTACCGCGACGAGCTGGCCGAAAAGCTGCTAGCAGCCAGCTGGGGCGAAGGCGAACACACCGACGCCCACGGCGTGGTGAATCACGTACTGCGCGAGCTGGAACAGGCCTCCCAAGAAGTGTTCGCGGAGATGGAAGCGCCAGTTTACAAGTCGTCATCTTTAATTCGTGAGCTGATGGATCACGACACCGTCGAGCAGATGGTTGAGGCTGTGTTGGCAGTCGAGACCGACGACAAGTGGTTCAGCAAAGCGCAAAAAACCTTGGCCCACGGCAGCCCCGTTTCGGTCAAATTGATTCACGAGCAGCTCGCCCGTGCCAAGCATATGTCGCTGGCGGAAGTGTTTCAGTTTGAGCTTTCGCTCTCTGTGCAGTGCTGCCGCCACCGGGAGTTCCCCGAAGGCGTGCGCGCGCTGCTGGTGGATAAAGACGGCCAGCCAAGCTGGACCTACCCAGACGTGGCCTCGGTCGAGCCTTCCTTTATAGACGAGCTGCTGGCACCCGCATGGGACACCAGCCCGCTGGCAGATCTTAAATAACGCACACCGCACTCTCTACAACACGCTAATAAGGACAAAAAGATGACTACCGTTGCGTTTATTGGTTTAGGCAATATGGGCGGCCCGATGGCTGCCAACCTGGCGAAAGCAGGTTTTATCGTGCGCGCTTTCGACCTTTCCGCCCAAGCGCTGGAAACCGCGAAATCCCAAGGCTGCGACGTTGCCGCCACCGCCACAGAGGCCGCTACCGACGCCGATTTCATTATTTCCATGCTGCCCGCAGGCAAGCACGTGCGCGGGCTTTACGTGGATGGTGACGCGCCGCTGTTTGAAGTAATTAAACCCAGCGCGCTGGTGATTGATTGCTCCACCATTGATGCCGATACCGCCCGTCAAGTAGCCGCTGCTGGCGTTGAAAAGGGCATTGGCTTTGTAGATGCACCGGTTTCCGGTGGGGTGGGCGGTGCCCAGGCGGGCGCGCTGACCTTTATCGTCGGCGGCTCGGAGGCTCAGTTCGCCCAGGCGCAGCCAGTGCTGCAAGCCATGGGTAAAAACATCTTCCACGCAGGCGACCACGGCGCGGGGCAGGTCGCCAAAGTGTGCAATAACATGCTGCTCTCGATTCTGATGGCGGGCACCTGCGAAGCGATCAACATGGGCGTCAAAAACGGCCTAGACCCCGCCGTGCTTTCGGAAATCATGAAGCAAAGCTCCGGCGGCAACTGGGCGCTGAACGTCTACAACCCCTACCCAGGGGTGATGGAGAACGCCCCCGCCTCGAAAGGCTACCAGGGCGGCTTCCAGGTGGATCTAATGATCAAAGACTTAGGCCTCGCCATGGACGTGAGCCAGCAATGCGCATCCCCCGTGCCCATGGGCTCCGCCGCCCGTTCGTTGTTCACCCTGCACAAAGCAGGCGGCAACGGCAAACTCGACTTCTCCAGCCTGCTCAAGTTGTATCAGGATAAGAGTGAGTAGTGAGTGGTAAGTGGTAAATCGTGAGGGGGTGGCGTAGCGCGTGGTAACGAGCAGCGCGAGGCACCCGCGAAGGGCGGCAACGCCGCCCTGGTCGCGCCACAAAACTAACCAACAACAAGGATTGCCATGATTACGCTTTGGGGCCGCAACAACTCAACTAACGTCAAAAAAGTGCTCTGGGCACTGGAAGAACTGGAACTACCGTTCGAGCAGATCATGGCAGGCCTGCAACACGGCGTAAACGACACGCCGGAATACCTCGCCATGAACCCCAACGGTTTGGTGCCGCTGCTTAAAGATGACGCCACCCAAAGCGTGCTGTGGGAGTCCAACACCATCATCCGCTACCTAGCGGCTCAGTACGGCCCCAACCATTTATGGATTGAAAGCCCCGCCAAAAGGGCGCAAATGGAAAAGTGGATGGATTGGTCTAGCAGCTTGCTAACCCCCGCCCACCGCACCATTTTGATGGGCTATGTACGCACCCCGCCGGAGCAGTGCGATAGCACACTGCTAGACCCCGCCATCGCCACCTGCGAAAAACTCTTCGCCCAGCTAGACGCCGCGTTAAGCCAGCAGTCCTGGTTCTCTGGTGATGAATTCGGCCTTGGCGATATCGCCATCGCCCCGTTCACCTACAATCTCTTAAACAGCGGCCTTACTTGGCAGCCCCGCCCGCATCTACAGCGCTGGGTAGAGCAGCTCGCCGAACGCCCCGCCTACCGCAAAGTAGTGATGATTCCCGTCACCTAAAAATTCATTTTGAGCTCGGCGTGTATCTTCGTCGTTGAACAGGGGTAATCATCCCGTAGCGCGGCGTAATGAGCCACGCGAGGCACCCTCGAAGGGCAGCAAAGCCGCCACTGGGCTGTTATCGACATACTCAACCTACCCATCGTGCGTTATAACAATACTCAACTTTAGTGCTTGTGAGAGCGCCTGTGGGAGGGCGCTTCAGCGCGCGACGATTCAGCCACCCAAGCCCACCTAAAACCCAGCCTCCAATAATGCCAACTCCTGATCTAACCCCTTTAACACCTCACACCCCAACCCATGCCGCTCAGCGCTCTCAATCAATGGCCCCAAAATCGCCCCGCGTTCGGTAAGCCGCCTCGCCTCCACATCCTGCAACATAGAGGCTTTATTATTCGCCGTGTACTCCACCACCTGCCACACTAACGCTAGCCACACGGCGTCACCTTCACCACCATTCGGCGGGGCAACCTCTTCCTTCGCTAAAATCTCCGCCACTTCCTTCACCACGGCAACCACGCGGCCCGAGTAGGCATCACCACGAAGCTCACCATTACGCACGCCATTAAGCGCTACCAACGGGTTAATCGCCGCATTCACCGCTAACTTCTGCCATAAGCGGCTACGAATATCGCCCACCGCCGAAGCAGTAAAGCCAGCCTCACTCAACAGCGTCGCTAAAGATTCCGCTAGTCCTGCGTGCTGGTTATCCAAATCCCCGATAAACGTTGGCCCACGGCCTGCGTGTACCACGCCATCATCCCCGGTTAAGTAGGCCCCCTGAGTAGTGGTAGCGCACAGCACCGGCCCAGGCCACGTTTGGGTAATGCGTGGCTGGGCATAAAAACCGTTCTGCCACAGCACCAGCGGGGTAGAGGGGGGCAGCAGGCTGGCAATACTCGAAAGCGCCGCCTCGGCAGCCATCGCTTTGGTAGTGATATGCACAAACGCAGGCGGCTTAGGGGCATTAGCCACCAACTGTTTAGCGGCGAGTGAGGTTAAGTACTGATCACGCGCTTCGCCTTCTGGCGTGGTGAGCACCTGCCGCGTAGGCAATTCACGGCGGCCAATCACCGCCACCTCCACAAACGGGGCCAGCGAGTGCGCCAATAAACGGCCAATGGCCCCAGGGCCAAGAATCCAGTGGGTTGTCATGGGTAAAGCATCTTCAGCAACGAGAGTGCCGCCAAGCTTACCGTGTTCGGTGTGGGGAGGCTAAGCGAAGGGAAGCGCTGCACGCATCCCGCCACAGCTGTCATCTGCCCTGCCAGCCGGCTAATCCGGCTGGCAGGGGAAACAGACCACCTTCGCTGGTCAGAAAGCGACCGCTGATGCAGTGAAAGTGCCATTATGAGCGTTTCAGCCGCTTAGAGACGAATTGATCAGCGGTTCCTGAAGGTAAGCTTTTTGTAACTTTATGTTTCGCAATTTGCTTCCAATTGCTCAATCATTTTGCGGGCAGCATTAGAGAGCGTGCGGTTGTTATGTACTAGATAGCCCAACGGACGATGGATGGGCGCGGTGTCTACGGGTAGCGCTACTAGCTCGCTGTCGAGCATTTTTTCGGGTAACAGGCTCCACCCTAATCCAACGCCACACATCATTTTGAGCGTTTCAAGGTAGTTGGTGGACATGCTCACGGGCAGGTTAAGACCTGCTTCTTCAAAGCGCTGGCCAATCAGCGTGCGGGTAAAGGTTTTGGCTCCCGGCAATATGCAGTTCACTTCACACAGTTCCGCCAAGCTCAGGGGCTTGTCATCAGCACGGCTGCGTTGGGCCAGCGGGTGGTCTTTGGCGCAGACAAAACACAGCCGGTCTCGCCAAAGCTCGACTACCTGCAGTTGTTCAACGGGGTGAGGGGCGAGCGTCACAATGGCCATTTCCAGCGTGCCATCCATTACGCCCTGGTAGGCCAGTTCGGAATCTAAAAAGTGCAGGTCTAACGCGACTTCTGGGTGGCGCTGGGTGTACTGCTTTAATAGCGGCGGCAGCCGGTGCAAACCAATATGGTGGCTGGTGGCGAGCGTCAGTTTGCCGCCCACTTGGCCAGAGAGATTCGCCAGCGCGCGGCGGCTGTCTTCCACGGTAAACAGAATGCGCTGGGCTTTGGGTAGCAGCACGTTACCCGCCTCGGTGAGTGCGATGCGCCGTCCAATGCGGTCGAAAAGCCGAGTGCCCAGCAGGTCTTCCAGTGTGGCGATGCGCTTGCTGACGGCGGGCTGCGTGAGATGGAGCTGCTCGGCAGCGCGGGAGAAGCTCTGGGTTTCCGCCACGGCGAGAAAGGCTTGCAGGCTTTGGGTATCCACAGCGGCTCCTGGTCATCTATTCCTATTTGGAATCTAAAGTATGAATAACATGAATTGCTTTTATGCGCGAGTCGCGTAACACTCCAGTTCATCGCAATTTAAGCAGCACATAGAGGCTGCCACACCGAACTAGCAGGGCACCGCCCAGGAGAGCCACATGTCAGGTCAAACCCTTTACGACAAACTCTGGAACCAGCACTTGGTGAAACAGCGCGATGATGGTACGGCGCTGATCTACATCGACCGCCAGTTGCTCCACGAAGTGACCTCGCCCCAGGCGTTTGAAGGCCTGCGTTTGGCCAACCGTAAGCCCTGGCGTTTGGATGCCAACCTGGCAACGCCGGACCACAACGTGCCCACCACGGTGAAAGAGCGCGCCGAAGGTAACAGCGGTATTAAAGACCCTGTGTCGCTTATTCAGGTGCAAACCCTGGACGATAACTGCGTCGAGTACGGCATCGAAGAGTTCAAAATCAACGACCCACGCCAGGGTATCGTGCACGTGGTAGGCCCCGAGCAGGGCGCTACATTGCCCGGTATGACCGTGGTATGCGGCGACTCCCACACCGCCACCCACGGCGCATTTGGTGCCTTGGCTCACGGTATTGGTACGTCAGAAGTGGAGCATGTATTAGCCACTCAGTGCCTGCTGGCGCAAAAGATGAAAAACATGCAGGTGCGCGTCGAAGGCGAGCTGGGCCTGGGTGTGACCGCAAAAGACGTAGTGCTGGCGATTATCGGCAAGATTGGCACCGCAGGCGGCACAGGCTACGCCATCGAGTTCGCTGGCAGTGCCATCGAGTCGCTCTCCATGGAAGGCCGCATGACGGTGTGCAACATGGCGATTGAAGCGGGTGCTCGCGTGGGCCTGATCGCCGTGGACGATACCACCATCGACTACCTCGCTGAGCGCCCCTTTGCGCCCACCGCCGAGCAGTGGGAAGCCGCCGTAGCCGATTGGCGCAACCTGGTGTCGGATGCAGACGCCCACTTCGATAAAGTGGTGACGCTGAAAGCCGAAGAGATCGAACCGCAGGTGAGCTGGGGCACCAGCCCGGAAATGGTCACCGGTATTTCAGGCCAAGTACCCGACCCGCAAGCCGCCGATGACGAAACCGTTCAGCGCAGCCACGCCCGCGCGTTGGAGTACATGGGCTTGCAGGCGAATCAGAAGATCACCGATATCAAGTTGGATAAAGTCTTTATCGGCTCCTGTACTAACTCGCGTATTGAAGACCTGCGTGAAGCGGCAAAAGTGGCGAAGGGCAACAAAGTGGCCGATTCCATCAAGCTGGCCATGGTGGTGCCGGGTTCTGGCTTGGTGAAGCGCCAAGCGGAAGCGGAAGGCCTGGACAAAATCTTCATTGAGGCGGGCTTTGAATGGCGCGAGCCGGGCTGCTCCATGTGTTTGGCCATGAACGCCGACAAGCTAGGCGCAGGCGAGCATTGTGCGTCTACCTCTAACCGTAACTTCGAGGGTCGCCAGGGCTACGGTGGCCGTACTCACTTGGTCAGCCCTGCCATGGCAGCGGCAGCGGCGATTGCCGGTCACTTTGTCGATGTACGCACCTTACCCGCTAACGACGCCACACACGCGCAGGAGGCCTAAGCCATGAAAAAGTTCGAACGTTTTGAAGGCATCGTCGCGCCTCTAGATCGCGCTAATGTCGACACCGACCTGATCATTCCCAAGCAGTTTTTGAAGTCCATCAAGCGCACCGGCTTTGGCGTCAACCTGTTTGACGAGCTGCGTTATTTGGATGAAGGCCAGCCGGGCCAGGATTGCTCCAAGCGCCCGCTGAACCCCGATTTCGTTTTGAACCAACCGCGCTACCAAGGAGCTGAAGTGCTGCTGGCGCGGCGTAACTTTGGTTGCGGTAGTTCCCGCGAGCACGCCCCTTGGGCGCTGGAAGATTTCGGCTTCAAGGTGGTGATTGCCCCTAGCTTTGCCGATATTTTCTACAACAACGCGTTTAAAAACGGCATTCTGCTGATCACGCTGGAGGAAGAGGAGGTCGACCGCTTATTTGCGGAAGTGGACGCCAACGAAGGCTATCAGCTCGATGTGGATCTGGAGCATCAGCGGGTGATTACCCCAGGGTGTGAGATTCTGGAGTTTGAGGTAGATGCATTCCGCAAGCACTGCCTGCTGAATGGCTTGGACGATATTGGCATCACCCTGCAAGACGAAGACGCTATTCGTAGCTTTGAAGAGAAGCATCGCCAGCAGCGCCCGTGGCTGTTCCGCCAGCCAGCTTAGCGTCCACTCACCGAGTAATGGCAAGGGCAAGTCTATGCGAGGGTCTTTTGCCATGGATGGCAAAAGTAGCGCCCAGGGAGGGGTTCACAGCGCCCTCGCAGAGAGTTGCCATGGGCTATGAATATCTAAATTATCAGTGCTAAGGATTGAGCATGACTCATAAAGTGTTACTGCTGCCCGGTGATGGTATCGGCCCGGAAATCGCGGCTCAGGCGGCGCGGTTGTTGAAAGCCTGCCAAGAGGCGGGCTTGGATATCGAGGTAGAAGAGGGCTTGGTGGGCGGTTCCGCTTACGATGTCCACGGCGAGCCGCTGCCCGCTGAAACACTGGAAAAAGCCAAAGCCGCCAGCGCCATTCTGCTGGGTGCGGTGGGTGGCCCCAAGTGGGATAAACTCGAAGACCTCTCCAAGCGCCCTGAAAAAGGCCTGCTGGGGCTGCGTAAGAATCTCGGTCTGTTCGGCAACCTTCGCCCGGCCATGCTCTACCCGCAGCTAGCCAGCGCTTCCAGCCTAAAGCCGGAGTTGGTGGCGGGCTTGGATATCATGATCGTGCGGGAACTGACCGGAGGCATATACTTCGGGCAGCCGCGCGGTATCGAAGAGCGTAACGGTGAGCGCGTTGGTTTCAACACCTATATCTACTCTGAAAGCGAAATCGAGCGTATTGGTCGTGTCGCCTTCGAGATGGCCCAGAAGCGGGGCAAAAAGCTCTGCTCAGTAGATAAAGCCAATGTGCTGGAAGTCACTATTCTGTGGCGTGAGGTCATGGAGCGGCTGGCGCCGGAATACCCGGATGTCGAGCTGTCCCACATGTACGTGGACAACGCTGCCATGCAGCTGGTGCGCGCGCCGAAGCAGTTCGATGTGGTGGTAACCGGCAACATGTTTGGTGACATTCTCTCCGATGCCGCCGCCATGCTGACCGGCTCCATTGGCATGCTGCCGTCTGCCTCGCTCAACGAGAGCGGTCAGGGCATGTACGAACCTTGCCATGGCAGCGCGCCGGATATCGCGGGCCAAAACATCGCCAACCCGCTGGCTATGATGCTCTCCGTGGCGATGATGCTGCGTTACTCGCTCAATGAAACGGCGATGGCTGAGCGTATCGAAGCCGCCGTGGGTAGCGTGTTGGACGATGGCTTGCGCACCGCCGATATCGCCTCTGAAGGCATGAAGCGCGTCTCGACGGTTGAGATGGGGGACGCCGTACTCGCGGCGTTCGAGCATTATCAAGCATAAAGCGAGCTTGCTAACTAACTGATTCGCCTTGTTGCTTTGTAAACAGACCGCGTCGGCCGCCCTCAGGGGTGGCCGACGTCGTGTCTGATATGTGTGTATAATATAGGTCTCATTCTTAGTTGGAGGACTTCACATGTTGAAAGTCGGTTTCGTGGGATGGCGTGGCATGGTTGGCTCGGTGCTGATGCAGCGCATGCAGGAAGATGGTGATTTTAACGGCATTGAGCCGATCTTTTTCACCACTTCTCAAGTTGGCCAACCCGGCCCCGACATCGGCGTGGACGTGCCTCCGCTGAAAGATGCGTTTGCACTGGATGACCTGAAAGCGCTGGACGTGATCATCACCTGTCAGGGCGGTGACTACACCAAGAAGGTCTACGGCGACCTGCGCAGCGGCGGTTGGCAAGGCTACTGGATCGATGCCGCCAGCACCCTGCGGATGGAAGACGAAGCCACCATCATCCTCGACCCGGTGAACCGCAAGGTCATCGATGCGCAGCTGGCGAAAGGTGCCAAAACCTTCGTGGGTGGCAACTGCACCGTTAGCTTGATGCTGATGGGCTTAGGCGGCCTGTTTGAAGCCGATATGGTCGAGTGGATGACCTCCATGACCTACCAAGCGGCGTCTGGCTCCGGTGCCAAGCACATGCGCGAGCTGCTCAACCAGATGGGCCACCTGCGTGATAGCGTGGCCAGCGAATTGGCCGACCCGGCAAGCGCGATTCTGGACATCGACCGCAAAGTGACGGCAGCCATGCGTAGCGGTGATTTCCCCACTGACAACTTCGCTGCGCCGTTGGCAGGCAGCTTGTTGCCGTGGATCGACACCAAGCTCGATAACGGCCAGAGCCGTGAAGAGTGGAAGGGTAGCGTCGAGACCAATAAGATTCTGGGTCTTGAGAACAACCCGATTCCCATTGATGGCCTCTGCGTACGTATCGGTGCTATGCGCTCTCACAGCCAGGCGTTCACCATCAAGCTGAAGCAAGATGTGCCGCTGGATGAAATTGAAGAGCGTATTGCCAAGCATAACGAGTGGGTTAAGCTAATCCCCAACGATAAAGATGCCACCATTGCGGGCCTAACGCCTGCAGCTGCCACTGGCACGCTGCAAGTGCCGGTAGGCCGTCTGCGTAAGCTGAAAATGGGCGGTGAATACCTCTCTGCCTTCAGCGTTGGCGACCAACTGCTGTGGGGTGCTGCTGAGCCGCTCAAGCGCATGCTGAAAATTCTGCGTGAGCAGTAAGCGGTCGCGAAACACCGGCGTTTAATCGCTAGCTAAAAGTGGGAAGCTGTTCGCAGCTTCCCATTTTTTTGCCGTGACTTATGTTTCTAATCCATGGCTTCATGCAAATGTATGCGTTGAACATAACGGCATGATAAATACGCTATGATAAGAACGAACTAACTTATCTAGTCGCAACAGAATGCAGGTGTTGCATCGTGGCAGTGAATCGCAGGCAGTAGGGGCCCTACATGAAAAAGAAGCTGGCATGGTGGTTGTGGTTGCCACTGAGCGCTGTTAGCCCGTTGGCTTTAGCAGTTGGGCTTGGGCAAGCCACCGTGAATTCTCCGCTGCAATCGCCGCTAGATGCCACCGTGCCGCTGGTCGATGCCGCCGGTGTGGCGCTAGACGATGTACGCGTGGAAATAGCAAATGAAGCTGCCTTTAACGCGCTGGGCTTAGAGTGGACGCCGCTGGTCGCCAGCGTGCGCGCTGAATTACAGCATATGCCCGGTGGCCCACAGTTGGTGCTGCGTTCTGAGCAAGCGGTGAGCGAGCCATGGTTGGATCTCTTGGTCACCATCACTACGCCTGAAGGGCGGCGTACGGAAGCGATTATGCTGCTGTTTGACCCGCCCAATATGGTGAATGCACGCAGTCCATCGCATGAGCAGCAGAAAATTGCTCTACCCAATCGCCAGTCTGCCGCTTCTGCAGCCCCAGGCGTGCCAAGCGGCGGTAGCACTTCCACAGCGAATAACACCGCTTATGTGGCAAGTGGCGATACGCTGTGGAGTGTGGCCGACCGGATTAAGCCCGATAATGCTAGCGTACAGCAGATGATAGTGGCGCTGGTGGATGCAAATCCGAGCGTTTTTCCCTCTGGCAATATCAATAGCCTGCGCGCTGGCCAAACGTTGGCGGTGCCGAGCCGGGAGCAGGTGATGGCGCGCTCACCCGGTGAGGCAGCGCGTGCGGTACAAGCAATGCGGCGGACAAGTCAATCGCCGCCTGCCGAAGCGGCGGCAGAAATCCCGCAGGAAGAGCCGGATCAGGCCACCGGTGATAGCGCTTCTGTCGCGGAGTCAGCGGCAGAGCCACTTGACGCTGAGCAGGCGCAAAATCCTGAAAGTGCGCTGGCTGGCCTTACTTTAGATGACGTCATAGAGCAGCTGGCCGAAAGCCAAGCCATGCTCCAACAAGTACTTGCAGAGCGAGCCCAGCTGCGTATAGAGCTGGCTGAGCTACGCCAGGAGGTTGCTGCGTTAACCGAGGCGCTGAATGCCTCTCAGCAGGAGAGCCGCGCGGCTAATGCCGTCGCAACGGGGGGGGCGGTAGGTGCAGGGCGTGAGCAAGGCCAGGGCGCTTCACCTGAACCTACTGCCAATCAGGGGAGTGTGTTAGCGCCGCTGGCTGAGTATCGGTGGCCGCTAGCCAGTGCTGCCCTCGTGCTGTTGTTGGCAGGGTTGGTCTGGTCGCGCAAGCGCCGAGAGCGTCAGTGGGAAGATGCACCGGTAACCGAACGTTCCGTAACGCCTCCGCCCGCGTCTGCTGCGACAGCCTCAGGGCGCACGGAGCCGCATGTCGCGGAGCCTGCCCGTGCTGCCCCTTTTGAATCACAGGCTGCTGAGCCAGAGCTGGAGACCGCAGCGTTTGATGAAGCGCCGGTAATGAAGCCCGGCATGGCAGCGCCAAATGAGGAGCCGCCAACGGTTAGTGACAGCGAAGCACCAAAAGAGTGGGAAGCGGACGACGATGACGTGTTTACACGCAGCCAAGCATCGGGATTAGCGGCACAGCGTCAGCAGCATAAACCGGATAGCCAAGATCAGGTATCGCTAGCGCCTTCGACGGCGAAACAGGAAGCCAGTGCGCTCGATGATTTATCCGATGCCGATGAGCAGGAAAGCCCGAAGGAGGGCGTGGAGGACGAGGTGTCGCTGCCTGATGAGGATCAGCGCTCTCAGCCCCTGGATTACTACATTGACTATAACCCTCCATCGCTAAAACAAGAGGAAACGGGTGAGGAGGGTGCGTATAACGATGGGCTGAACAGTGGCACGACGACCCCGTCTAAGAGCGCGAATCACACGCGGCGAGTGCCTGAAGATGAGTGGGAAATCGAAGAGGTGGCATTCGAGCCGCGACGTCGGGATAATAGCTAACCTTCAAAATCCTCTAAATGACGTGGCTCGATGACGCTGTTCTACCACTTTGATGAGACACAACCGCTGGCTGGCCGTTTGGCGATGGGCGTTGAGTACGATGGCTCACGCTTTTGCGGCTTCCAGCGTTTAAAGCATGCGGCCTCTGTCCAGCAGGCCATCGAGGATGCGTTAGCCAAGGTGGCTGGCGCGCCGGTGCGTATCCATGCCAGTGGGCGCACAGATTCAGGCGTACACGCCACTCGCCAAGTGATTCACTTCGACCCGCCGGTACAGCGCACCGAAAAGGCCTGGATCTTTGGCGCGAATACCAATCTGCCCCGAGACGTGGCGGTGCGTTGGGTGAAAACGGTGTCCGACGATTTTCATTCGCGCCTTGGCGCGCTGGCGCGCCGTTACCGCTATATTTTCTTGAACCAAATTAGCCGCCCGGTGTTAGAGCGCGCTAACGTGACCTGGTGCCGTGACCCGCTGGATGCCGATGCCATGCACCGTGCTGCCCAGGCGTTGGTTGGCGAGCATGACTTCAGTAGTTTTCGCGCCGCCGGTTGTCAGTCGAAAACCCCCTGGCGGCAAATGCACTTTGTGGAAGTGAAGCGTCACGGTCCACTGGTGGTCATCGATATTCAAGGCAACGCCTTTTTGCACCACATGATCCGTAACATTGCCGGAGCGCTGGCCAGCGTTGGCCGGGGGGCGCAGGACGAAGGGCATATTGAGCGCCTGCTGGCGATGAAAAATCGCCAGAAGGGCGATGTCACGGCGCCTGCCTGCGGCCTGCATTTCGTCGACTCCATCTACGATGAGCGTTTCGAGCTACCCAAAGAGCCGCTAGGCCCGAATCTACTCGCCTTTACTGGGGAGTGGACCGGAGAGCGCGTATTGCCGGAAAGCCCTCGGGTGGCCGCAAGACGACGGCTGACGTTCTCCAAGCAAGCGAAACCTGAGCAGCAGGAGACTTCCTCATGAGCCAGCTAATGGCACGCACGCGTATCAAATTTTGTGGGCTCACTCGCCCGGAAGATATTGCCAAAGCGGTGGCATTGGGTGTCGATGCGCTAGGTTTTGTGATGTGGCCTAAAAGTAGCCGCAGCATTACCCCTGAGGCTCTGCGGGTACTTGCCGCACAGGTGCCTGCGTTTGTGACCCGTGTGGGGCTATTTGTGAACCAGCCTGCCGATCTGATTGAGCAGTGTCTGCCGCATTTAGATCTTATTCAGTTCCACGGCGATGAGTCGGCGGCGTTTTGCCAACAGTTTGGGCGACCCTGGATTAAAGCGCTGCGCATGCGCGATGACATCGACCTGCACGAGGCGGCAAAAGAGTACGCGGCGGCGCAAGCGCTGCTGTTAGATGCCTACCGTCCGGGCGTGCCGGGTGGAACTGGCGAGACCTTTGATTGGTCTAGAATCCCCGCAACCTTGGAAAAACCTGTTATCCTCGCGGGTGGGCTAACAGCCAATAATATTGCCGCCGCGGTAACTCAGGTAGCGCCGTATGCGGTTGATGTTTCAGGCGGTATTGAGGCATCCCCCGGTGTTAAAGAGGCCGAGTTAATGGCCGCTTTTGTTCGTCATGTGGCGCAGGCCAATACGCATTAAGCGTTACCACCTGCGTGCATTCAGAATTACGATGCGTGGCTCACCGCGAACGTGGGCGCGCTAGACGTTTGTTCATTCATTTTTGCCTTTTCTGGCGATCCTGTGAGGTATGCCTGTGACTGTCTCAGCAACTGAAACCAAGTTCAGCGACCTGACCCGAATGCCGGATGCCCGTGGTCATTTTGGCCCCTACGGCGGCCGGTTTGTGTCAGAAACCTTAAGCTTTGCGCTGGAAGAGTTGGAGCAGATTTATCTGAGTTTGCGTGATGATCCGGATTTTCAGGCCGAGTTTGATCGTGACCTGGCTCACTACGTTGGCCGTCCTTCTCCGCTGTATCACGCCAAGCGCTGGTCAGAGTCGTTAGGCGGCGCGCAAATCTGGCTGAAGCGGGAAGACCTCAACCACACGGGCGCTCATAAGGTTAATAACACCATTGGTCAGGCGCTGTTGGCGAAAAAGACCGGCAAGCCGCGCGTGATTGCTGAAACCGGTGCTGGCCAGCACGGCGTTGCCACGGCCACCGTAGCCGCCCGCTTGGGCCTTGAGTGCGATGTCTATATGGGGGCTGCCGATGTGCAGCGCCAGAAGCTCAACGTTTACCGCATGCGTCTGCTGGGTGCCCGGGTTATCCCGGTGGAGTCTGGCACCCGTACGCTCAAAGACGCCATGAACGAAGCCCTGCGCGACTGGGTAACGAACGTGGATAATACCTTCTATATCATCGGTACCGTGGCGGGCCCGCACCCATATCCGCAGCTGGTGCGTGATTTCAATGCCGTGGTGGGCCGCGAAGCCCGTCGCCAGTCACTAGAGCAAATCGGCCATTTACCCGATGCGCTGGTCGCCTGCGTGGGCGGTGGCTCCAACGCGCTGGGTCTCTTCTATCCGTTTGTAGAGGATGATGCAGTGGCCATGTACGGCGTAGAAGCCGGTGGCGATGGGGTAGAGACAGGCCGTCACGCCGCACCGCTCTCATCTAACGCGCCGCGTGGCGTGCTGCACGGCAACCGAACTTACCTGATGTCGGATGAGGCGGGGCAGGTGTCGGATACGCACTCGATTTCTGCAGGCCTGGATTACCCCGGCGTTGGCCCCGAACACGCGCTGTGGAAAGACGTGGGCCGGGTTAACTATGTAGCCGCGAACGATAAAGAGGTGCTGGAAGCCTTCCGTGAGCTGACCCACATGGAGGGCATTATGCCCGCCTTGGAGTCTGCCCATGCGTTGGCCCATGCCAAGGTGCTGGCTCCTACCATGCGCCCGGATCAGCATATTGTGGTGAACCTCTCGGGTCGTGGTGATAAAGACATCATGACCGTTGCGAAAATCGACGGCATCGAGTTTTAAGGGCTAGCATGAATCGTATTGACCAGCGTTTTTCAGAGTTAAAGCAGCAGGGGCGTAAAGCCCTGATCCCTTACATCACCGCAGGCGACCCGGCACCGCAGTATACCGTTGGCTTTATGCATGCCTTGGTAGACGCGGGCGCTGATGTGATTGAGCTTGGCGTGCCGTTTTCAGATCCCATGGCCGATGGCCCGGTGATCCAGAAAGCCTGTGAGCGGGCGCTGAAGCAGGGCACTCGCTTGGTGGACCTGCTGGAAATGGTGGCCGAGTTTCGCCAAACCGACACCACGACGCCCATCGTCTTGATGGGCTATCTCAACCCTATCGAGCGCATCGGCTACGAGGTGTTTGCCGATAAAGCCGCGAGTGTTGGGGTGGATGGCGTGCTGGTAGTTGATATGCCACCAGAAGAAGCCGATGAGTTCGGCCCGCTGCTGAAGGCACGTGGCTTGGCAGCGATTTTCCTCGTTGCGCCTACCACTTCCCATGCCCGTGCCGCTACAATATGCGCCCACGGTGAGGGCTACCTTTACTATGTTTCGCTAAAAGGTGTCACCGGTGCGGCAACGCTGAACGCTGAAGACGTTGCCGAGCACCTTGCGCCACTGCGTGATATGACCGATTTACCGCTTTGCGTTGGTTTTGGTATTCGCGATGGTGTGACGGCTGCCGAAGTGGCAAAAGTTGCCGACGGCGTGATTGTGGGCAGTGCACTGGTTAACCGTATTGCCGATAGCGTCGATGCGCCTGAAACGATCGCCGGGCAGTTAAAAAGCGTGCTGGCAGAAATGCGCACCGCGATGGACGCCTAAGCGCGTTCCCTCATCGTCTACACTGAATTGATTGACGACACTCATCAGGCTTGGCGCTGCCAAGCCTTGACGTACACGGAAGCCTTTTTGATATGAGCTGGTTAGACAAGATCGTGCCCTCCATGGGGCGTATCCAGCGTAAAGACCGTCGTGCCAGCGTGCCCGATGGTCTCTGGCGTAAATGTCCCAAGTGTGAAGCCGTTCTCTACCTGCCTGAATTAGAGAAACATCACAGCGTATGCCCCAAGTGTGAGCATCATTTACGCTTAACGGCGCGCAAACGCTTGGACTGGTTCCTGGATAAACAGGGGCGCGAAGAGATCGCGGCAGAGATTGAGCCGAATGATCGCCTCAAATTCCGCGACTCCAAGAAGTACAAAGACCGCCTGACCGCAGCGCAAAAAGAGACTGGCGAGAAAGACGCGCTGGTGGCGATGCGCGGCGAGCTGGATGGCCTGCCGATCGTTGCTGTGGCGTTTGAGTTCACCTTTATGGGTGGTTCTATGGGCGCTGTGGTGGGTGAGAAATTTGTACGTGCCGCCACCATCGCTCTGGAAGAGGGCATTCCGTTGGTCTGCTTTGCTGCCTCGGGTGGTGCGCGTATGCAGGAAGCGCTGTTCTCGCTGATGCAGATGGCGAAAACCTCAGCGGCCCTTGAGAAACTCAAGCAGGCGGGCGTGCCCTATATTTCGGTGCTGACTGACCCCGTGTTTGGTGGTGTTTCGGCTTCCTTGGCGATGTTGGGCGACCTAAATATTGCCGAGCCCAACGCGCTAATTGGTTTTGCTGGTCCCCGTGTTATTGAGCAAACCGTGCGTGAAACGCTGCCGGAAGGTTTCCAGCGCAGTGAGTTCCTGCTAGAGCACGGCACGGTGGACATGATTGTTCACCGCCACGATATGCGTGCCCGCGTGGGTGGCGTGCTGCGTAAGCTGACACATCAAAGTGCTAACCCTGCTGAAGGTGATCTGCCCGAAGCTGAGGTGGTTGAGCCGGTGGCCAATGAAGAGCAGCTAGCGGAAGCGGCAGAGACATCTGCTCAAGCGGATTCTCGTCACGCGACGAGCGATGACGCTTCACGCAATGCCTAATACCTTAGCCGAATGGCTTCATCACCTTGAAACCCTGCATCCCGTAGGGATCGATATGGGGCTGGAGCGTGTTTCTCTGGTGGCCAAGCGTATGGGGTTGCTAGAGCGCCCCATCGCGAAACAGGTCATCACGGTAGCAGGTACCAATGGCAAGGGGTCTACCCTTGCCATGATAGATGCTGTCGCTCGTGCCCACGGGTTGCGGGCGGGCACTTATACCTCTCCGCACTTGCTGCGTTACAACGAACGCGTGACGGTGGATGGCCGGGAAGCCAGCGACCAGCGTTTGGTGGAAGGCTTTCAGCAAGTAGAAAACGCCCGTTTACAAGAGCCTTCAATTAGCCTCACGTATTTCGAAGCTGGCACGTTGTGTGCGCTGTGGTGCTTGGCTAATGCCACATTGGATATTGCGATTCTGGAAGTGGGGCTGGGCGGCCGTTTAGACGCGGTGAATATTATTGACGCGGACGTGGCTATCGTGACCACGATTGCGCTTGATCACGCGAATTTTCTAGGCAACGATCTTGAACAGATCGGGCGAGAAAAGGCGGGTATTTTTCGCCCGCTAAAACCCGCTGTGCTAGGTAGCCAGTCGCTTCCGCCAAGCGTGTTGGAATCAGCAATAGCGATAGCAGCCCATAGCTACGCACTAGGCACCGCCTTCAGTCATAGTGCTGGTGAGACGGTAGGCAACCCCTGGTGCTGGCATGGCCTTACTGCCGATGGCAGTACACTTTCGCTGGATGGTTTACCAGACCCTGGATTGCCAATTGATAATGCCGCCACGGCGCTTCAAGCGCTGGCCTTAGCGGGTGTCACTTTGCAGTTAAACACGGTGCGCAAAGCGCTGCGTACGGTAACGCTCTCCGGGCGAATGCAGTGGGTAGGGCAGTGGTGTTTGGACGTAGGGCATAACCCTCATGCGGCACACTACGTGGCCCGCCGTTTGCCAGCACCACCCAAAGGGGGTCGTCAGTGGGCGTTGATTGGTATGCTTAACGACAAAGATGCTGACGGTGTGATTCAGGCGCTTTTGCCAAGTATCACGGACTGGGTGTGCGTTACCCTTGAAGGTGAGCGTGGCCGTTCTGCAGACGAGTTAGCCAAACATATTACGTCGCTGGGCGGACACGTGTATTATTGCGCCGACTCCCCCGCAGCGGGGGTTGCCAAGCTTGCCAAGCAGCTAGCCCCAGATGACCGCGTGCTGGCCACCGGCTCATTCTTCACGGTAGCTGAGTTACTGGCCATGCCACTGCCGCAAGCAACGCCGCGGGCACGCTAAGCTTGATGGAGAGGGATATGAAATACGGTAAAACGGAACGCATTAGTGGCATCGTGATACTGCTGGCGCTACTGGCCATCGTTGTCCCTTGGTTGATGAGCGACCCCGCACCTCGGGAAGAGCGCCCTCAGCCCACCTTTGTGATCGAACAGCCTGTGGATGTGGAGCGACAAGATGTGCCCGTGCCTGACATGCCTGACACCATTGATACACCTGCACCGTCGTCACCTGTCCTTACCGATGAAGCGCTGGATGAGCCGATAGAGGAAATACCTCGAGCGCCACAAATAGATCAAGTAGCGAGCTCTAGTTCTGATGAAGGTTCATCGTCGCAAACCGCTGCTGCCGAGCCTAGCCAACAAGCGCCTTTGCAGCCCAGCCGTGAACCGGATTCTCCGCCGCAAGAAGACCCCATTGCCGCGCTGGTCGCAGCGAATGAGAGCCGCAATAGCAGTGCCTCCGTAGCACCCTCTGCTCAGCAGCAGGGTGAGTGGGCAGTCCAGGTGGGCAGTTTTGGTGATACCGCCAACGCCCAGCGTATTAGCGACCAGCTAAGCGGTGAAGGTTTTAGCGTGTTTCAGCGCGCCCGTGATAACAATCTGACTACTGTATTAGTAGGCCCTTACGCCACGTCTGAGGATGGTGAGGCAGCGATGGCGCTTATCAAACAGCGTATTAATGTGCAGGGTTTGCTTGTTCGAGTAAGAGATTAACGATGGCATTGACCTGGATTGATGCGCTGTTTTTAGCCGTTCTTGGGCTTTCGATGCTGGCGGGCTTTGTGCGCGGTTTCGTGCGCGAGTCGCTTGGCTTAGCTGCTTGGGTCGTTGCGTTAATGGTCGCACGTGTTTTGGCGGAGCCCGTTGCAGAGTTAATGAGCGGCTTTATTGAGAGCTTTGATGCACGCTTAGTGCTGGCATTTGCTCTGGTGATTTTTGCCGTCATTCTGTTATGTGGCATTGTTATTCGCGTGGTGCATGCGGCCGTTGAATGGGTTGGCATGGGGTTGTTGAATCGATTTGCAGGTGCTGCCTTTGGGATAGCCCGCGGGGCGGTGATTCTGCTAGTGGCTACGGTGTTGATTACCCTAACGCCGCTGGCTGAGCTCCAGGCTTGGCAGCAAGCATCGTTACGGCCAACCTTTATTGAGCTTCGCGATTGGGCGGTCAGCCAGCTAGACCAATGGGAGCGGGAGCTGCCGACACCGCCTGAGTCGCTGCGCGATATTTCGCTACCTGAACTGCGTCGCCCACAGCCGACGCTACCCTCCAGCAGCGCCCCTGAGGTTGAGTAACGGGAACTGCCAGAAAATTCTCCGCTGGTGCTGCTTCCAGCGCCAGTGCTTGTCAGTTTGATGAACGTACGGGCTTGCGTCAGTAAGCCATGGTATTAAAGCGAGGTAACTGGAATGTGCGGTATAGTGGGCCTTCTGGCCAAGCAGGCAGTAAATCAGGGAATCTACGATGCCCTGACCGTACTTCAGCATCGGGGCCAAGACGCTGCCGGAATGATGACTTGGAACGAGGGGCGCTTCCTACTGCGCAAGAGTAACGGCTTAGTTCGTGACGTCTTCCATACTCGCCACATGGCACGCCTGAAAGGCAACCTGGGCATTGGTCATGTTCGCTATCCGACAGCTGGCTCCTCCAGTGAGGCAGAATCACAGCCTTTCTACGTTAACTCTCCTTACGGCATTGCGCTGGCCCACAACGGTAACCTGACCAACTCAGAGCAGTTGAAGCAGGAGCTGTTCTCCACGGATCTTCGCCACATCAATACCAGCTCCGACTCTGAAGTGCTGCTGAATGTGTTCGCCCACGAACTGGGCAAACAGGGACTGCACCTGGAAGCTGAGGATATTTTCGATGCGGTTCGTAGAGTGCACCGGCGCTGCAAAGGCGGCTACGCGGCGGTCGCGATTATTAATGGGTTTGGTATGGTGGCGTTCCGTGACCCCCACGGCATTCGTCCGGTGGTGTTTGGTACCCGTCAGGATGCTGATGGCCAAGAGGTGATGATTGCCTCTGAGTCGGTGGCCCTGGACGTGGGTGGCTTCGAGCTGGAACGCGACCTTGGCCCCGGCGAAGCGATTTTTGTTGATATGCAGGGGCAAGTACACACCCAGGTATGTGCAGATCGCCCACAGCTACGCTCGTGCATTTTTGAGCATGTTTATCTGGCGCGTCCTGACTCTATCCTGGACGGTGCTTACGTTTACGGCACGCGGATGCAGATGGGTCGTAAGCTGGGTGATCGCATCTTGAGCGAGTGGCCGGATCACGATATCGATGTGGTTATTCCAATTCCCGATACCTCGCGTACTTCCGCTCTAGAGATGGCTCAGCATCTCGGCGTGACCTACCGCGAAGGCTTTATGAAGAACCGCTACATTGGCCGTACCTTTATTATGCCGGGTCAAACCCAGCGTAAAAAATCGGTACGCCAAAAGCTGAACGCCATTGATGTGGAGTTCAAAGGCAAGAATGTACTGCTAGTGGATGACTCCATCGTACGAGGTACCACCTGCAAACAGATTATTCAGATGGCGCGAGATGCTGGTGCGCGTAAGGTTTACTTTGCCTCTGCCGCGCCGCCCGTTCGCTACCCCAACGTTTATGGGATTGATATGCCTGCGGCGTCTGAGCTGATCGCCCATGGTCGTACTGAAGAGGAAGTTGGGCAGCTGATCGGTGCCGACCGCATCTTCTATCAGGATCTGGAAGATCTAAAAGACGCCTGCCGCGAAGTAAATCCTGACATGGAAGCCTTCGACTGTTCAGTATTTGACGGTAACTACGTCACTGGCGACATTGACGATGCGTATTTGGCCGTCTTGGAAGCCAGCCGTAACGATGCAGTAAAAGATCAGAGCGCGGGTGACCACGCGCTGGTCGATATGCATAATCAAGACGACGATCTGGACGATTAAGTGTCACGCTACCTGCGGTGCCCAAGTGGCCCGCAGGAGAAATGTGTATGTGGTGCAATAATTAGCATTTTGAAATCGCGTTTGGAATAAGGGGCTCTGCCATGCACGAAGATAGCCATCAGGATGAGTGGTCGCTTGAGACGCTTGCTATTCGCGCGGGCCACCACCGCACGTTTGAGCAGGAGCACTCGGAACCCATTTTTCCCACATCAAGCTTTGTGTACGAGAGTGCTGCCGAGGCGGCACGCAAGTTTGGTGGTAAAGAGCCAGGCAATGTTTACTCGCGCTTTACGAACCCTACCGTACATACTTTCGAGCGCCGTCTAGCGGCGCTTGAAGGTGGTGAACGCTGCGTGGCGACTAGCTCTGGCATGTCAGCCATTCTCTCAACGGCGCTGGCACTGCTTTCAGCAGGCGATGAGATTGTGGCGTCTCGTTCGCTATTTGGCTCCACGGTCAGCCTGTTTGATAAGTATCTGGGCAAGTTCGGTATCACAACGCGCTATGTGGAGCTTTCCAACTTGGCCGCGTGGGAAGAGGCGATCAGCCCTAAGACTAAGCTGCTGTTTGCTGAAACGCCTTCAAACCCGCTTTCCGAAGTGGCGGATATCCCTGCGCTGGCGGCGCTCGCCAAGCGTAGCGGTGCACTGCTCGCCATTGATAACTGCTTTTTGACCCCCGCACTGCAAAAGCCTATCGCGCTAGGTGCGGACTTGGTCATTCACTCTGCCACGAAATATCTGGATGGTCAGGGACGCGCAGTAGGCGGAGCCGTGGTAGGCAAGCATGACGTGATGGAAGAAGTTTTTGGTGTCGTGCGCACCTGTGGACCTTGCATGAGCCCGTTTAATGCGTGGATTTTCACCAAAGGCTTGGAAACCCTCTCACTGCGTATGAAAGCGCACTGTGAAAACGCACTGGCACTGGCGCTCTGGCTAGATCAGCATCCGGCCGTCAATCGCGTCTACTACAGCGGGCTGGAAGCACATCCTCAACATGTGTTAGCGAAACAGCAGCAGCAGGGCTTTGGTGCGGTGCTCGGTTTTGAGGTGAAAGGTGGGCAAGAGGGCGCTTGGCAGGTCATTGATGCCACGCGGATGCTTTCCATTACCGGGAACTTAGGTGATGTAAAAACCACTATTACTCATCCGGCAACCACCACGCATGGCCGTCTCTCGGACGCACAGAAAGCGGCGGCAGGCATTTCGCCGGGCTTGGTTCGTGTGGCCGTTGGGCTTGAAAGTCAGGAAGATATTCAGCGTGACTTGGCACGAGGCCTAGATGTACTAGCCGCCCAGTAAGGAACATTGGTTCAAGCTAAATAAAAAACCCACCGTGAGGTGGGTTTTTGTCATCTAAGGAGCTAAGCGTTTCTGCGTTGGACAGCAGCGCTTACCTGTCTTAGGAGGCGTTGCGATGCGGCAGGTCAGACTGCGCAATCTGGTCATTGTTGCTGTTTGAGTGACGCGCTTCAGAGCTAGGCTCGATAACGGTGTTTTTAGCAGCATCACCGTTTACACGCGTCAGATCAGCGGGCGTCAGGTTTAAGCTTTCTGTGCTGTGGTTCACAGAAGAGCTGGCCTGAACGATTTCATTGAGCTCAGCAGAGCCTTGTTCGGCTAGAGCCGCTGTAGAGGTCAATGTTAGGGCGATAGCGGAAATAAGGGTCAATTTTTTCATGGGTCATACTCTCTATAGATAGTGGATTCGTTTAAAAGCGTTGTGATGTGTCGTGTCAGAAAGTGCGCTAATAATAAGTGCGCTAAACAAATAGTAAAATTGATTAAAATTGCTGGGTTTGTTCGATTTTTTAAACTTTCGTCTAAGATGCTAGGCTTGGAACATGTCGTGGAGAATTTGTGAAGAAGCATCAGAGTCATTAGCGACATAACCAATGGTTTTTACGAACGATGTATTCTGCTTTTTTCAGCAGAGTTTTTGCCGGTGAAACGGTATGCTCATTACGAAACGAGCGGGCAGACCCTTGCGGGCAGTTTTATATGGGGAATCAAGGATGTTGCGGAACACACGCAGCGGTTGGGGTGTCATTAGTATTCTTTTTCACTGGCTCAGTGCCCTGGCGATCATTGGGTTGTTTATTTTGGGCTGGTGGATGACCGGATTGGGTTATTACGATCCTTGGTATAACCAAGGCCCCTGGGTTCATCGCTCGATAGGTATTTTGTTACTACTGGCGACCGTAGGCCGCTTAATATGGCGTTTTGCTCAGCCCACGCCTGCGGGAGAAGGCAGCCGCTTAGAGCAAGCTGCTGCTCACCTGGGCCATATAGCGCTTTATGTACTATTACTGCTTGTGCTGACCAGTGGCTATTTGATTTCCACAGCGAATGGCCGCGGTATTAGCGTGTTTGGATGGTTTGAGATTCCTGCGGTGCTGTACGATCTGCCGAATCAGGCAAGCCTTGCGGGGGAGGTTCATTGGTATAGCGCGATTGCGCTAATGCTGTTGGCGGGTGGTCATGCCCTGGCAGCGTTAGTACATCACTACCGGTATCGTCATACAACGCTGAGTCGGATGGTAAACCCCCGCTATAGCCGAACCAGCCTCTGATTGCTGGGTGACAATTTTTGAACGCTGTCGGGTAAGGTAGAGGCAATGCCGACAGTGCCCATAAAGGAAAGAAAGGAGATGGAAATAATGATGAAGAAAAGCGTAATGGCAGTAGCCGTAGCGGCAGCGGCGATGGTTCCTTTGAGCCAAGCACAGGCAGCGGACTACCAGATTGATACGGAAGGCCAGCACGCCTTCGTTCAATTCAAAATTAACCACCTGGGCTTCTCCTACATCCTGGGCAGCTTTGAAGAGTTTGACGGCCAGTTCTCTTACGATGCTGACGATCTGGACGCTTCTTCTGTCGAAATGGAAGTTCAAATTGATAGTCTGACCAGTAATCATGCTGAGCGTGACCGTCACATCTTGAGTGGTGACTTCCTGAATGCCAGCGAATTCCCCACGGCGACGTTTACTTCTACCGGTTTTGAATCTACCGGCGACAATGAAGGCGTTGTGACCGGTGAGCTAACGCTGCATGGTCAGACTCAAGTGATCGAAATGCCGGTAACCCTGATGGGCGAAGGTGAAGACCCCTGGGGCAATTACCGTGCAGGTTTTGAAGGCAGCACGATGCTTACCCTCGGCGATTTCGGTATTAACATGAGCGATTTCCCGGAAGTTATGCACGAAGTTGAGCTGTACGTGACGTTTGAAGGTATTCGCCAGTAAGCGATACGGTTTAAAAACGCCGCCACCCTAACGGGTGGTGGCGTTTTTTTGCGTTTAGTATTCCTACATTTATGATGTTAAGGAGTCAGTTTTTGGCAGCTGTCATGCAACAACGCGAGTTGGCGATAACCCTATGGCGGCAAACGTGGCCGATGGCCATTGGTGTGCTGGCGCTATTGGGTTTTCAGCTTGTGGATAGTGCGTTTATCGCACGTTTAGGCACTGCGCCGCTGGCGGCTCAGTCGTTTACCTTTCCTCTGTCGTTTTTGATCATTGGTATACAAGTGGGAATGGGCATTGCCATCGCCGCGCTGATTTCCAGAGCATTAGGAGCAGGAGAGCAGGCGAGGGCCAAGCGGCTCTCAAGTCTAGTGCTGATTGCTGGTGGGGCGGTGATTGCCGTACTGGCAGTGGCGTTATGGCTGCTTCAGGTGCCGCTCTTTCAGCTGTTGGGGGCGGACGAAACGGCGCTGACGTATATTCGTACCTACTGGGGGCCTCAGCTATTTTCTGCCTGGTTAGGGGCGCTGCTTTACTTTATGTATAGCGTTTTTCGTGCTCACGGTGATACACGCATGCCCGGCAAGATGATGGTGCTCAGTAGCCTGATCAACCTAGCGCTCGATCCGCTGTTTATTTTTGGTGTAGGTGGCTGGGAAGGTTGGGGGCTTCCGGGGGCAGCGTGGGCGACTGCCGTGGCGTTTTCCGTTGGGCTGTTGCTAACAGGGGCTAAATTGCGGCGCTGTCAGTGGGCGACAATGGATGATATTGGGCAAGAAGCTGTGCGCTCATGGCGGCCTTTTACAGGCATTGCCGCTCCCGCGATGGTCAGCCAGTTAATGCCGCCGCTGGCGGCAATGCTTGCCATTGCCGCAGTGGCGGGCTTAGGCGACACCCAAGTAGCGGCGTGGGGGTTAGCGAGTCGCCTTGAGACGCTATCGCTGATGGTGATTCTTGCCATGACCATGTCGTTGCCCCCTTGGCTGGGGCGCTGTTATGGCGCGGGGGATTGGGGGCAAATTCAGCAGCTTATGCGCCTAGCATTAAAAGTGGCCGTGATCTGGCAGCTAAGCCTTGGCGTGCTGCTGGCGTTAGCGTCGCCGTGGGTGGCCATGGCCTTGGCGGGCAATCCAGGGGTGCAGAGTGAACTTGCTCTGCTGATTCGCTTTATGCTGCCAAGCTACGCAGCACTTGGAGTGTGCATGCTGGTCGTATCGGCGGGTAATGCGCTGGGGTGGCCGCTTAGGGCAATGCTGCTTTCTAGTGCGCGGCTGTTTATCTGCTACCTGCCCTGTTTATGGCTAGGGGCAGCGCTATTTGGCTGGACGGGCCTCGCTGCTGGTGCAGCTATCGGCAATTTACTGGCCGGGCTAACGGCCTGGGTCTTGCTGAAGCGTATCCTCTCCCGCCCGCATCGGCAGGCGGGAGCGTCAGGCTAGCTTAGCGTTTATGGGGGGCTTCTTGGAACGAGAAGTACGTAAACAGCAGGGCCATGGCTAAGTAGCCCATCACAAATTCTGGCGCGGCGTTAAAAGCGAGTTTGGGCGCATGCATTAAGCCGACAAACGAGAAGCCTGCGGCTATCACAGCAAACGCGGCTGCTCGTCGGAATTGGCGGCGAACGCGCAATTGTACACAACATTTGCCAAGGGGATTGATAATCTTATGGCTTTTCGAAATAGCCAGTTGTTACCAACAAAAACGCCCAGGCGCTTGGCCTGGGCGTGGATAGGGTATGCCGTTGGTTAGTCGTTAACCGAAGCAATGGCTTTGGCGAGGTAGGGCAGATTTTCATGGGAGAAGCCTGCCACGTTCGCGCGGCCAGAGCGCACCATATATATGCCGAACTCGTCGCGCAGACGATCTACCTGTTCGGGCGTGAGGCCGGTGTAAGAGAACATACCGCGCTGCTCGGCAACGCAGGCGTACTTCTCATCGAGACCGTAAGGCTTCAGCGCATCAACGAAGTCACGACGCAGCGTGTTGATCCGGTCACGCATTTCGGTCAGCTCTTCGCGCCACATGGCAGAAAGCTCTGCATCATGCAAAATCTCGCTGACAATCGCACCGCCGTGGGCTGGCGGGTTAGAGTAGTTTTCACGGGCGACAATAGCCACCTGGGAGCGAACGTTCTCCATCTGCTCGGCGTCTTTAGCGACCAGAATCAAGCAGCCCGTGCGCTCACAGTAAATACCAAAGTTCTTGGAGCAGGAACTGGTGATGATCACTTCATCCAGGTTTTCAGCTAGCAGGCGAACGCCATAGGCGTCTTCATCAAGGCCTTCACCGAAACCTTGGTAAGCGAAGTCGACGAGTGGCAACAAATGGCGCTCTTTCAGTACCGCCAGCACTTCTTGCCACTGCTGTTGAGAAAGATCAAAACCGGTCGGGTTGTGGCAGCAGGCATGCAATACCACTACATCGCCTTCGGGGATCTTTTTCAGCGCGGCCAACATACCATCAAAATCTAAACGGTTGTCGGCATCTACATAGGGGTACTTATGCAGTTCAATGCCGGCAGCGGTGAAAATACCGTGGTGGTTCGGCCAAGTGGGGTCGCTGACCCAAATGCCTTTACCTGGCAGTTGGCTGGCAATAAAGTCGGCTGCCAGACGTAAGGCACCGGTGCCGCCAGGGGACTGGGTAGCGCTGGCGCGGTTGGCTTTTAGCACCGCAGAGTCAGCGCCCAATACCATCGGCAGAACGACATTGCCATAAGCGGGTGCACCGTGGGAGCCAATGTAGGTTTTGGTGGTTTCATTCTTGAGCAGGCGAGCTTCTGCTTCCTTGACGGCGCGCATGACCGGCGTGTTGCCAGCGGCGTCGCGGTATACACCAACACCAAGGTCCACTTTCTGCGGGTTGGTATCTTTTTTGAAAGCTTCGATCAGCCCGAGAATGGCATCTCCAGGGACTCGCTCAATTTGCTCAAACATTTATTCGGCTACCTCGTCGGTTCTGGCGGCAAGAATGAAGTCATTAAGATGCAGGCCGTTTATTTTATGAGACCACCACGTCACCGTGGTTTTGCCCCACTCGGTCACCAATACTGGGTGATGGCCAGCCTGCTCTGCGACATCACCAACACGCTGGCTAAACGCTAGCGCATCAGCAAAATTACGAAACGTAAATTGTCTCGTCAGCTTCATGATGCCATCGTGCTCGATAATCTGCCACTCTGGAAGCGCCTTAAGATGCGCTTGGCATGCGTCATAAGAGAGCGGTATAGCGCTACCGCTGCAGGGTTCGCACTGCGACTGAGCAAGAGATGTCATAGTGTTAGTCTCCAGGGTTGACTTATCTATCAGGGTAGAAGGCAGACACAGTCACGACCAACATCCTTTGCACTATATAACGCTCGATCGGCCCGTTCGATCAGGCTCACCAGTGGCTCTCCGCAACGATATTCAGCCACGCCAATGCTGAGTGTGACGTTACCCTGGCCAATGCCAAAATCGTAGTCTGCAATGGTGTGGCGTAAACGGTCGGCAAGCTTATGGCATTGCTGCAGCGAGGTAAGCGGCAGCACTACCATAAACTCTTCACCTCCTAGCCTTGCCACCATATCTTCACAGCGAAGCAGTGACTGCGTCACATCGGCTAGCTGTGCCAGAACGCTATCACCTTGTAGATGACCCCAGCGGTCGTTGAGCCGTTTGAAGTGGTCGATATCGATCATCATGATCGAAAGCGGCGTACCGTGGCGTGTGCTCAGTGATGTGAGGTGGGTTAATTGCCCCATCAGTTTGCGCCGATTAGGTAGGCCGGTCAGCGGGTCGGTATCGCTTAGTTTGCGCAAGCGAAGCTCTTCCAGCACTTGGTCAGTAATATCCAGCATAATGCCGTTCCAGCGTACCCCCGTCTCCATTGGCTCGGGGTTAGCGCTAACGGCGATCCAGTGCGGTTTTGCTTTAGGAAAGGGCAGCCTGAAACGCGTATTTAACGGCAGCATCCAGCGCGCGGAGCGCTCAATGGCTGACATCACCTTAGGGTAATCATTACCTGTTAACTGCTCGATTAGTTGGCTTGCATCGGTCGCTAGCTGCTGTCTGTCAACATAAGCAAGCGCCATGCCGCCGCCCTCTAGGTAAGGGAAGTGCATATGGCCGCTATGGGAGCGATAGAATTGAAAAAGCACCCCAGGGATATGTGGAACTAAGGTATCAGCACTTTGAGGTATGGCTACAGGAGGTACAGGTGCATCATTCACGGGCATGCGTGAATCTCCAATTTTATGCCTGTTGTAATTTAGCCGTGAAGATTAGCGGTAAAATCGTAAACAATATGTAAGCTTTTGCTGACAATTTATCTTTTTTTAATATTTTTTGGTAATTAAAAATTGCTTATCTATTCCATTTTTGTTGTTTTGCCGTAAAAATGACAAAAGTTGGGCGGATTATGCTTTTTATTCTTTTTTTGAAATATTAAAAAATATTTTAATTCTATTTGGTGGTCGCTTTGGTTACGCAGAAATTACATACGGGCGCCGTTACGGCAACAGCATCTGAAGCGGCGCCGCGTTCCCAGGGGCGCGTTAGCTTGGTAGGGGCTGGCCCAGGAGACCCTGATTTATTAACGTTAAAGGCTTACAAACGACTTTTGAGTGCGGAAGTCGTGCTGTATGACCGCTTGGTTAGCGATGAAATTTTGGCACTGTTACCCGCAGAGACCGCGCGCTACTACGTGGGCAAAGCGCGCTCCTCCCATAGCGTCCCGCAGGAGGATATCAATCAATCGCTGGTAGAGTGGGCTAGGCAAGGAAAGCAGGTGGTACGCCTGAAAGGCGGTGATCCATTTATTTTTGGGCGCGGTGGTGAAGAGCTTGAAACGCTGGTCGCCGCTAATGTGCCCGTTGAGGTAGTGCCTGGCATTACCGCCGCTTCCGGATGTGCAGCTTATGCGGGCATTCCGTTGACGCATCGCGACCATGCGCAGTCGGTGCGGTTTGTGACCGGACATCTTCAGCATGGCGAATTTACCCTAGATTGGCCCACCTTAGCTCAGCCTGGCCAAACGCTGGTGTTTTATATGGGGTTGAGCAATCTCACGTTGATCTGTCAGGAGCTGATTGCTCATGGTTTAAACCCAGCAACACCTCTTGCACTGATTGAGCAAGGCACTACACAACAGCAACGAACCCACATAGGCACACTACAGCATTTGCCGGATGGCTTTTTAGCAGGTGACATTAAGCCACCCACGCTGTTAATAATTGGTAGCGTGGTATCGCTGCACCGGACGCTTTCATGGTTTGAGACTGATAGCGGAACAGCAGTTGGTTTTTCAGAGGGTAAGCATGCGCGTTTAACAGATGGTTGAGCGTTTTGAGAGCCAAGCCGGGTGGCGTTATGTAATTGTCTGTGTATGCTAGTAAAGAGCACTTTTAAAAAACGATCATTCACTTATCGTGTTACTTGCCACTAACGCTGCTAACGCCAGTAGCCAAGCAAAAAGAGGGGCGCAGCATGTCAGAAGAAAACCGTTCAGATCAGTACACGCCAGGCCACAAGCCGGATATGAAAACGCTGTTTAAGGATAACCGGGTCAAAGGTATTGCCGGTATTGCAGCCATTGCGGTGATCTGGGCCATTATGGCGCAATCCAATTCAGGCACCCACCAGGAGCGTGTAGAGGCGCTTGAAGGGCAGCTCGCCAGCGTTGAGCAAGAGAATACTGAGCTCAGCCAGCGCCTGTCGGAAGTAGAGCAGGCCGAAACTGATTTGACCGCGATGCGCGATGAAATGGCGTCTTTAGAGCAGCAGCAAGCAGAGGCAACCGCCAGCCTTGAGTCTGCTCAGGGAGATGTCAGCAGCGTACAGTCTCGTCTTGAAGAGTTAGAAAGCCAGCGTGAAACGCTGCAGCAGGAAGTCACTGCTTTGGAAGAGCAGCTTGCTAGCACCGAAAGCGAGTTGCAGTCGCTTCGTGAAGAGCGTGAGCAAGTGGTAAGTGAGCGCGATGAGGCGGAGGCGTCGCTTCAGCAGGTTGAAGAAGCTCGTCAAAGTGCCGAGGACGCTCGTCAGCAGGCAGAGTCTGCTCGTCAGGAAGCTGAAGAGCAGCGTCAGCAAGCTGTTGAAGAGCTAGGCGCCGCTGAAACCAAGCTAAGCGATCTTGAAGCCCAAGTGACGGATGCCAATGAGCGCTTAGCGACGCTTGAAGAGGAAATTGCTGCCCAGGAGAGCGAGCTGCAAACCTTGCAGGATGAGCGCGATAACGTGGTTGAAGAGCGTGACTCGCTGCAATCAGAAGTGGACTCTTTAACTCAGCTGCGCGAAGAAGAGCAGCAAAGCCTAGAGCAGGTTCGCACTGAAATGGACGACCTGATGGTGGCACTGGATATCGGTCGCGATGAAGTGGCTAAGGTCGAGAGCGATATCGAAACCCGTGAAGAGCAGCTAGCACGTTTAGAAGCGCAGTTGAGCGAGTGGCGCGATGAACTCTCTGCGCTGGATGAGCGTTTAAACGTAGAAGATGCTGCCTCTGGTGAGGTGCCCAGCCTAACGGGTGAACAGCAAAACCAACAAGATCAGCAAAATCAGGAAGGCCAGGACCAAGAAGATAGCGCTGGTGATGACAACAATGCAGAGAGCGAAGATGCCCAAGCGGCTGAAGAGAGCCAGCCAAGCAGCAACTAAGCACGGCGCCGTGGCTTCCGGGGGTTGATAACTCCTTTAGCGGATGTGGGGTGGTTTCCCACATCCGCTTTTGTTTGTTGGTTTAGAAATAGACCGCTGAGGAGTATCATTCACGCCATGTTCACGATAAACAAACAACGGGAGTGCCATTGATGGATGGTGTAAAACATATTGTGGCAGTGGCATCCGGCAAAGGTGGCGTTGGTAAATCCACCGTGACCGTCAATTTAGCGCTGGCGTTGTCTGCACAGGGCTATCGTGTAGGCGTTTTGGATGCAGATATTTATGGCCCCAGCCAGGCACAAATGCTGGGTGTAGAAGAGGGTGTGCGTCCTCAGGCGGCGGCAGATAATAAGTTTCTGCCGTTGGAAGCCCACGGTATTCAGGCCATGTCGATGGCGTTTATGGTTAACACGCGGGATGCCATGGTGTGGCGTGGCCCGATGG
Organism: Halomonas sp. Ps84H-12; assembly: GCF_024124725.1. Lineage (NCBI taxonomy): Bacteria > Pseudomonadati > Pseudomonadota > Gammaproteobacteria > Oceanospirillales > Halomonadaceae > Halomonas > Halomonas sp. Ps84H-12. The sequence goes on from NZ_JAMXSJ010000005.1 coordinate 91,748, forward strand.
TGGTGGGTGCGTTTCAACAGATGCTGACCCAAACTCAGTGGGATAACCTGGATTTTCTGCTGATCGATATGCCGCCGGGCACGGGTGACATCCAGCTAACGCTGGCGCAGAAAGTGCCGGTATCTGGTGCTGTGATCGTCACGACACCACAGGACATCGCGCTATTGGATGCCCGTAAAGGCATCGAAATGTTCCGCAAAGTGAACGTGCCAGTGCTGGGCGTGGTGGAGAACATGAGCCTGTACCACTGCGAGAAGTGCGGCCATGAAGCCGCTATTTTTGGCACTGGCGGTGGCGATCGTATTGCAGAGGAGTACGACACTACCGTGTTGGGACGTTTGCCGCTGACCCTGTCGATTCGCGAGCTGGCAGATTCTGGACGCCCAAGCGTGGTTTCCGAGCCAGACAGTGCCGTTAGCCGTACCTTTGCCGAGATTGCCAGCCAAGTAGCGCAGTCCGTCAGTGCTAGCCAAAGCGGCGGCCCTACGATTTCTTTTAGCGAGTGATGAAGTAACCGATGAGCATTAAATCAGACAAGTGGATTCGCCGGATGGCGCAAAGCGATGCCATGATCGAGCCTTTCGAGGCAGAGCAGGTACGCTATGTGAACGACCAGCGGGTGATCTCCTATGGCACTTCCAGCTACGGCTACGATGTACGCTGCGCCGATGAGTTTAAGGTATTTACCAACATTCACTCGGCGATTGTTGACCCTAAAGCCTTCGACGACAAAAGCTTTGTCGATGTGAAGGGCGATGTTTGCATCATTCCGCCAAACTCTTTTGCGCTGGCGCGGACGGTGGAGTATTTCCGCATTCCGCGTAATGTGCTGACCATTTGTCTGGGCAAATCCACCTACGCGCGCTGTGGCATCATCGTCAACGTGACGCCGCTGGAGCCTGAGTGGGAAGGACACGTGACGCTGGAATTCTCCAACACCACCAACCTGCCCGCGAAGATCTATGCCCATGAAGGCGTCGCCCAGATGCTCTTCCTGGAGTCGGATGAGGTGTGTGAAACCTCTTATAAAGATAGGGGTGGTAAGTACATGGGCCAACGTGGCGTGACGTTGCCGCGTACCTAATACGCCTTCTGTGCTACTAAAAAAGCCTTGCCGCATCACTGCGGCAAGGCTTTTTTTAACGGCGGCTCTTCTGAGAAATTAGGCGTCGTCGATCTCTTCATCCAGCTCTTCAGCGGCATCCGCATGGGAGAGGCGCATGCCGTACGGCGGAAGCGGGTGGCCGTCCATGGTGGCACCCTCTGCGTTGTACTGCAGGCGTCCTTCCAGGAACCACTGCACCGCAATCGGGAAGATCAGGTGCTCGCGCGCGTGGACTTTCTCCTTTAGCGTCTCCACCGTGTCATCTGGGTTAACCTGCAGCTCCGCTTGCAGCACAACGGGACCGCCATCGAGCTCTTCAGTGACAAAGTGTACGCTGCAGCCGTGGTGCGAGGCGCCATCAGCTAATGCGCGTGCATGGGTGTTCAAGCCCTGGTAAGCCGGCAGCAGTGAGGGGTGAATATTAAGCATCCGCCCCAAGAAACGCTGTACAAAACGCGGTGTTAGAATGCGCATAAAGCCCGCTAGAACGATAACGTCTGGCTCGTGGCGTTCTATTACCTTGATCAGCGCGCCATCGTAAGCATCGCGGCTATCATATTCACGATGGGGAAGTACTACCGCTTCGATGCCAGCTTCATGGGCACGTTTCAAGCCATAGGCATCGGGCTCGTTGGAGATCACTGCAACGATCTCACCGCCCAAGCGGTCATGCTGCTGAGCATCAATGAGCGCCTGTAGATTACTGCCGCTGCCAGAGATCAGTACCACCACGCGGCGTGCGCCCACAGGATCAGGCGTCATGCCGTTTAGGGTGTCGCTGCTGTAGTCGGTGCTGCTCATGCGTTGTGGCTCGCTTGGGCGTGGTCGAGTACGACCGCCTCGTCCTGGCGATGAATAATCTGACCGATTTGATAAACGGTCTCGCCCTGGGCCTCAAGGTGCGCTTTAGCGTTCGCTGCCTGATCTGCGGGCACCACGATGACCATACCAATACCGCAGTTCAGTACGCGGTGCATTTCGGTTTCGTTGACGTTGCCTTTGGCCTGCAGCCAGTTGAACACTTCAGGGCGCTGCCAGCTGGTGAGATCAATGTGCGCTGCCAGGGTGTCTGGTAGAACGCGGGGGATATTTTCCAGCAGGCCGCCGCCAGTAATGTGCGAAAGGGCATGTACGGGGATGTCGGTGCCGCGCATCATGGAGAGCAGTGATTTTACATAGATGCGCGTAGGGGCCATCAAGGCATCGCCTAGTGGCTTGCCGTCAACGGTTTCTTCCAGGGAAGCATTGCTGACTTCAAGAATTTTACGAATCAGCGAGTAGCCATTGGAGTGGGGGCCAGAGGAGGCCAGACCGAGCAGCACATCGCCTTCGGCCACCTTGCTGCCGTCGAGAATCTCTGACTTTTCTACGACGCCAACGCAGAAGCCGGCCAGGTCGTAGTCGCTGCCTTCGTACATGCCGGGCATTTCTGCGGTTTCACCACCTACCAGTGCACAGCCTGCTAGCTCGCAGCCAGCGCCAATACCGGTCACTACGTCGGCAGCAATATCCACATCTAGTTTGCCCGTGGCATAGTAGTCCAGGAAAAGTAGCGGCTCGGCACCCGCCACGATCAAGTCATTCACACACATGGCTACCAGGTCGATGCCGATAGTGTCATGCTTGCCAAGATCCATTGCCAGACGCAGTTTAGTGCCCACCCCGTCTGTGCCTGAGACGAGTACCGGCTGTTTATAACCCGCGGGCAGCTCGCACAATGCGCCGAAACCGCCAAGGCCACCCATCACTTCAGGGCGTGATGTGCGCTTGGCAACGTGCTTGATACGATCAACAAGGGCGTTGCCGGCATCAATATCGACGCCTGCGTCTTTGTAGCTGAGAGAGGGAGTAGCCTGGGAGGGAGAGGTCTCGGTCATGACAGGTCCTGTGAAGCCTATGCAAAGCTGCAATGCGATTGTGCTGGCAAGTAGCCAGTGCCGGAGCAATAACGGGGTGCGATTGTATCACTCAGCGACGTAAGTCGCATCGATGTGACGTGTTATCAGGTGCGCTGCGGGCAACTTTTGTTACTATTCAAGCATTACTGCTGACCGTATATCCAGGAAGGAGCGTGGAATGAGAAACTCAAGGTGGGGAATTGCGCTACTTGTCGCTCTGGTTGGCACGGTTTACTTTCTCGATGCAGTACTGATGCCCTTTATTGCTGGGTTGATATTGGCGTACTTGGCCGACCCATTGACCAATTATTTCCAACGCCTGGGAATGAAGCGTGTTTGGGCAGTCAGCAGCGTGTTTTTAGTCCTGATGATTGTTCTGGCGCTGAGCTTACTTATTCTTATTCCGCTGGTGGTACAACAGATTAAGCAACTGGGCGAAGCGCTCCCGGGCGTGCTTAACTGGATTGAAGGCGTATTGGCTCCACAGGTGCAAGAGTGGACGGGCTATGACCTCGCCTCCGAGCTGAGCAATGTACGTGAAACGCTGGTTGAAAACTGGCGTGATGCGGGTAGTTACGTTGCCCAGGCGTTAGGCCAGATTGGCCGCTCGGGTATGGCGTTTGTCTCTTGGGTCACCTATGTAGCGCTGATTCCTGTGGTGACGTTTTATTTGCTGCTGGATTGGGAGCGCATGCTTAACAATATGGCGAATCTAGTACCTCGCCAGTGGGTGGACGATACGTTTCGCTTGGCACGTCGCTGTGATGAGGTATTAGCCTCGTTTTTACGCGGTCAACTGCTGGTCATGCTTTGCTTGGGTATTATCTACGCAGTGGGTTTAACCCTGTTGGGGCTTAACTTTGGCCTGCTGATTGGCGTGCTCTCTGGGCTAGTGAGCATCGTGCCGTTTTTAGGTTTTATCGTCGGGCTAGTAATTGCTCTGGTGGTGGCACTGTTTCAGTTTGATACGTGGTGGGCGCTATTAGGCGTCATTGCCGTGTTTGGTCTGGGGCAAGTGGCTGAAAGCGTGGTGCTGCAGCCGAAGCTATTAGGCGATAAGATTGGCCTGCATCCGGTAGCAGTTATTTTTGCCGTACTGGCGGGTGGGCATCTCTTTGGTTTAACTGGGGTGTTGTTAGCGCTTCCGGCGGCGGCGGTGATTATGGTGCTGCTGCGAGAAGTAAAAGATCGTTATAAAAATAGTGCGCTGTATGATGCACGGTCAGAACCATTAGAACAGCAAACACAGCATGATGAGCTGGGTCGCGACGACAAAAGGGAGTCATCATGAGCCGAGTACCGGCACAGCTACCGCTTGGGGTAGGGCTGCGTGACGATGCTACGTTTAATAATTACTACGCATCCAGTGCCAATGCTTCGTTGGTAGACCACTTAAGCCATCAGCTAATGCCTGGCTCAGAGCCGTTTCTTTATCTATGGGGCGCGCCGGGCAGTGGCCGTAGCCATCTTTTGCAAGCGGCCTGCCATGCGGCCTCTGATCAAGACAAACGAGCGCTCTATTTACCTCTGGCTGATTTAGGTCATTTCCCCCCGCTGATGCTAGAGGATATTGAGCGTCTTGATTTAGTCGCGATTGATGACCTTGAGTATGTGATAGGCCGTAAGCGCTGGGAGGAAGCGCTATTTCACGCCTTCAATCGCTTACGGGATGCGGGCAAAGCATTACTGATTGCCGCCAATAAGCCTCCACGCCACTTGGAAGTAGCCCTACCGGATTTGGCATCGCGTCTTGCCTGGGGGGTAACGTTTCATCTACATCCTATGGATGATAGTGACCGCTTGGCCGCCTTAAAGCTGCGTGCGAATGTCCGCGGGATGCAACTACCGGATGACGTTGGGCGCTACATTATGCATCGTGGCCCAAGGGAGCTAGGGGAGCTGTGTCGAGCGCTGGAAACGTTGGATCAAGCGTCACTCTCTGCGAAACGCAAACTCACCATTCCTTTCGTGAAATCCGCGCTTAATTGGTAAAACGCCCCTGCCAGAGAACTGGCAAGGGCGTCATCTAGCCGCTTTTAAGTTGCTGAATCGCTTTCGCGATCAGTTCAGCATTAGGCAGTTTTGCTCATTTTGCTGGCAGTCGCTTGTGCCTGCTTAACGTTATCTTCCGTCAGCTTTTGGCTCTTCTGCAAGAAGTCCTGCTGCAGTGATACCACTTTGTCTGCATCACCTTTGACGCGCTCAGCCAACTCTTTGGCTACTTTCTGCTGGCCTTCCATGTAGCTGCGCAGGCCCTCAGCGTCTTTAACGCTCATCAGCTGGCGCATTTGTGCAATGCCAGTATCAACATAGGCTTTGTTAGCGTCTAGCTGAGCGTTTAGCAGTTTTTCAGAATAGTCGATGCTGAGGCTCATGTAGGCACGTGCCGGAGCCATAAACAGGTTATCGAACTGCTGAGTCATTTCATTGGTGTTAAAGGTACGCATAATCAACACTCCTGTGCCATTGCTAAGGTCTGTGGGCTGCTAAGCTAAACCCAAGACGATTCGTTTATCAGCGACGGCGAGCTAAGGAATGCACCGTTACTGATCTGGGTTATCTTGCATTGCAGCATAGCAGGCGGTTTTGTGCGGTGCAACAATTCGGGTGCGGGCAAAATAAACCTTGAAAACGCGCCCAGCCAGCTTGGTGGTTTACCAAACCGTGCGGGGTGGCTAGGCTGAAGCGTAGAGAGAATCGTTATCAATGAAGTGGTGTTAGTTCAAATGCCGCTGATGACTTAACAGGAGTGTGGAATGGATACGCGTATTGAACGAGATAGCATGGGAGAGCTTGAGGTACCGGCAAGGGCGCTTTACGGTGCCCAAACCCAGCGTGCCATTAATAATTTTCCCGTCTCAGGCACGCCCATGCCGGTGGCATTTGTGCATGCCGTGGCACGCATTAAGCTAGCGGCTGCTCGTAGCAATCACCAGCTAGGACTATTAGATGCCGAGCGCGCGCAGGCTATCGAAAAAGCCGCACAAGCGGTGATTGATGGCCAGCATGACGACCATTTCCCCATTGACGTTTTCCAGACTGGCTCGGGCACCTCCACCAATATGAACGTGAATGAGGTGCTGGCGACGTTGGCTAGCCGTGAAGGAGTCGAGGTGGCGCCTAACGATCACGTTAATATGGGCCAATCCAGTAACGATGTGATCCCGACGGCGATCCACCTCTCCGCCGCTATCGCCGTGAATGAGTCACTGAAGCCTGCATTAGTCGCGCTACAAGCGACCATTGATCGCCGTGCTGACGAACTCAGCCATGTCGTTAAAACCGGTCGCACCCATTTGATGGACGCTATGCCTTTGCGGATGGATCAAGAGTTAGGGGCGTGGTCTAGCCAGGTGGGGCAAGCCATTGAGCGCTTTGACAGTGCGGTGGTGCGGTTATGCCGCCTTGCCCAGGGTGGAACTGCAGTGGGTACGGGGATTAACGCGCCGGAGGGCTTTGCTGACTTAATGGCGAAAGAACTGAGCCAACAAACGGGCCTCTCTTTTGTTCCTAACGATAGCTTTTTTGCCAGCTTGGCTTCGCAAGACGCTGCGGTGGAATTATCCGGCCAGCTGAAAGGCTTCGCCTGCGTGGTGATGAAGATCGCCAACGACCTACGTTGGATGAACTCGGGGCCGCTGGCCGGGCTGGGTGAAATTGAGCTTGAGGCGCTGCAGCCGGGTAGCTCTATTATGCCGGGCAAAGTCAACCCGGTGATTCCCGAGTCGGCAGCACAGGCGGCGGCGCAGGTGATGGGGTTAGATACGGCGATCACAGTGGCGGGGCAGAGCGGCAATTTCCAGCTTAACGTTATGCTGCCGCTGGTGGCGTTTAATCTGCTCACGTCAATTACTCTGATGAGTAATACCGCCAAGCTGTTGGCTGAGCGTGCTATCGCAACTTTCAAAGTGCGTGAAGATAACCTGCAGGTGCCGCTGGCGCGTAACCCGATTTTGGTGACCGCGCTGAACAGTGTGATTGGCTACAACGCGGCCGCCGCGATTGCTAAAAAGGCATATCAAGGAGGACGGCCGATTATCGATGTCGCGGAAGAGGAAACGGACCTGGACCGCGCCACCCTAGAGCGCCTGCTTGATCCCACTGTATTAACGCAAGGCGGTCTGCCCGAGTAACCTATTCCATCCTACGCCTAGCGATTGGGCAAAACGGTTAAGTTTGCTGCGTCTCCGTTTTGCCCTTTTCAATGGTTTCGCTGGCTTCCTGGTGCTCTTCTTGACTGGCTTCTGGTGTTTCATGCTCGTTCTGGCGAGTAGGGCGATAGCAGAGTGTGGCCAGAATAGGGAAATGGTCAGACCCAAAGGCATCTAAGCGCTGCATGCTGTCCAGCGTAAAGTGTTCACTGACAAAGACGTGATCTAACGGCCAGCGCAGGACCGGGTAGTTAGCGTGAAACGTGCTGAACATGCCCCGGCCACGACGAGGGTCAAGCATGCCGCTGATGCGGCAGAAGCGTCGGGTAGTGCGCGACCAAGCAACATCGTTTAGATCGCCTGCGACCAGAGTGGCAGAAGGGTGGCGATGAATTTCCTTACCAACTAACAGTAGTTCAGCATCGCGCCAGAGCGACTTCTCGCTTTCACTGGGTGCTGGCGGACGCGGGTGAAGAGCATATAGGCGGATTCGGTCGCCGCTTTCCAGCGTGACATAGGTATGGATAGAGGGGATGTCATCCTGAATCAGCCACTTTACCTCGGTCTCGCTGAGGGTTAGTCGCGAGTACATATGCATGCCGTAAAGATTATCGAGCGGAATTTTGACGCTATTAGGCCACTTATCCTCTAACGCTTGATCTAGTTGATCCTGCCACCACTGGTCTGACTCCAGCGTTAGCACAATATCGGGCTGGTATTGCTCAATCATACTGAGCAGTTTATCCGCCTGGCGATTCGGAGTAAGCACATTGGCGATCAGCAGGGTGATTTTTTGATTGCTTGGCGCCTCATGGGTCGATTTCACTTGAACGGGCCAGAGACGCGTCCAAGGGATGATGTAACGCAGCTGTATCAGCAGGGTAAGCAGCGATAAGCCTGTCGATGCCATTCGCCATTTACCTGGCTCCAGCAGCATCCAGCTTGCTAGCGCACATACCCCAGCGAGTAAGGCAATCTGCAGGCGTGGAAACTCAAAACTGCGTATCCACCACCAGCGCAATCTTATGCGAGCAATTAACGTGGAAAGTAGCAGTAAAACGGCGATGCATCCTAGCAAAGGCCCTAGCAAAACCTACCTCCTTATTTCACGGGCGATCAGTATTAATCTATGTCCAGCTTAGTCCTTAGGTTTGATAAGTGCCGACATTATTCATAGAAACAGCGATAAGGTACTCGTTGGTAAGGGTGTGAAGAATAAAAACTACTTGCAATTCAGCTATGAAGCCGTAGAATACGCATCCGTTGCACAGTAGGACCATAGCTCAGTTGGTTAGAGCGCCACGTTGACATCGTGGAGGTCGGCGGTTCAAATCCGCCTGGTCCTACCATTTCATGTGTGCACACTTTTCTAGGACCATAGCTCAGTTGGTTAGAGCGCCACGTTGACATCGTGGAGGTCGGCGGTTCAAATCCGCCTGGTCCTACCAAATTTCAAAAGCCCCGCTCAATGAGCGGGGCTTTTTTGTACGTGCTGACTTTCCCGGCCTTGAATCAAAACGGCCTTGAATCAAAGGAAGCGGGGTAGGTCTGTCTGGCGCATGAACGTAGCAACAAGCGCCTCGATGCCGGCTTGGTCTTCTTGGCTAAAGCGCGCATGTTGCGGGCTGTCGATATCCAGCACGCCCCAGACGAAACCATCGGTCACGATAGGAACCACCAGTTCAGAGTTCGAGTTTGCATCACAGGCGATATGATCAGCAACGGCGTGCACATCGTCGACTCTTTGGGTGGCTTGCTCGCGTGCTGCTGCGCCACATACCCCTTTGCTAAACGGGATGGGGTGGCAGGCAGGCTTGCCCTGGAAAGGGCCTAGGCAGAGCACCTGCGCTTCGCGCTGAAGATAAAAACCGACCCAGTTCAGCTCGCTGAGCTCCTGCTGAATAAACGCGCAGGTTTGGGCGCTGTTGGTCAGCCAGTCGCGGGTATCCAGCAAAGCCTCTAACTGGCGGTTTAACAGCGTGTAATCGGTTGTCGACATACCGTCTCCTTTGGTGAAAACGCATCAGGCCAGCCTCTCGGCTGGCCTGATAGTACTAGCTTAAGATCGTGCTTGAATGAGCGGTGGGGAAGATTACTCTTCAATCCAGCCCGGTACTGCTGCGCCTTTGAACAGCTCTTCGGCTTTTTCAATGACTTCGTCACGCTGGTAGGCGTCTACTAGTTGACGAATCTCTTCGCGCTCTTCATCGCCACTGCGCACGGCAATCAGGTTCACATAAGGAGACTCTGGGCCTTCTTTGATCAGCGCGTCGTCAAGGCTTAAGCCGGCCGGCTGGGCAAAGGTGTTGTTGATGAAGGCCATGTCTACGTCAGGCAGTACGCGGGGCAGCTGCGCCGCTTCGATTTCACGGAAGCGGAAGTTACGCGGGTTTTCGGCGATATCGATCGGCGTGGCTTCCAGGAACGTCGGATCGTTGAGCGTGATCAGGCCTTCGTTGTGCATTAGGATAAGCGCACGCCCTTCGTTGGAGGGGTCGTTGGGCAGCGCGATTTGTGCGCCGTCCGGCAGCTCATCAATGCTGTCGTACTTTTCAGAGTAAGCGCCGATGGGATACACGAAGGTGTAACCGGCAATGGCAAAGTCGTAGCCGCGGTCATTCACCATCGCCTGCATGTAGGGCTCGTGCTGGTAAGCGTTGGCATCCAGGCTGCCATCGGCCAGTGCGGCATTCGGCGTTACGTAGTCAGTGAACTCGATGATTTCGACGTTCAGCTCGTACTCTTCTTTGGCAATGCGAGCGGCGACTTCCATCACTTCGGTTTCAGGACCAGCTACGGTGCCCATTTTAATGGTACGGGTTTCCGCATTGGCAACGTTGATGGCAAGTGCAAGCGCGGTCAGGCTGCCGATAATGACTTTTTGCATGGCGTTACTCCAGTGTCGTTATGCATCGTGGTGCAATGATGAGGGAATAAGAAACGCAAGTCTAATGCGTTTTTGTTATATTTAGCTATGTCGATGAAAGGCGCTGGCTATGACTATTTACGGTCGCTTTTGCGCACTAAATAGTCGCCTAGGCTTTGGAACCCTTGTACCAGCACCACTAGAATCACCACAGTGATTAGCATAATGGTTGGGTTGAAGCGGTTGTAGCCATAGCGAATGCCAAGGTCGCCAAGGCCGCCGCCGCCTACTGCGCCTGCCATGGCTGAGTAGCTCACCAGAGTGACGAGCGTAATGGTGAGGCCAGTAATAATGCCGCCGCGAGCTTCGGGAATCAGCACCTTGGTAATAATTTGCCAAGGCGTCGCACCCATGGATTGTGCCGATTCAATTAACCCTGGAGAAATCTCGTTGAGCGCGCCTTCAATGAGGCGAGCCACAAACGGAATTGCTGCAATGGTCAGCGGTACGGAGGCGGCGTTGATGCCGATAGACGTACCTACCAGCATGCGGGTGAAGGGGATGATGGCCACCATCAAAATGATGAAGGGAATTGAGCGGCCAATATTGGTAATGATACCCAACACTTGGTTAAGCACCGGCATCGCCAGAATTTGCCGCGGGCGGGTGACATAAAGCATTACGCCCAGCGGCAGGCCAAGCAGTGTGGCGATGACGCCGGACACTGCCACCATATAAAGGGTATCCAGCGTGGCCTGTAAAATAAGATCAAACATTGCGCTGGACATGGCCGAGTACCTCCACCTGTAGTTGATGCGCTGCTAAATAGGACATGGCTTGCTGGGTTTGCTCATGGCTGCCCAGTAGTTCGGCAATCATTAGGCCAAGCGTGCGGTCCTGAATGGACTCGACTTTGGCCTGCAAAATGCTGACATCGACGCTGCACTCACGCGCCAAGCGAGAAATGAGCGGCGTGGAGACAGCATCGCCTGAGAAAGTCAGCCGCACCACCGGATGTGTATGTTCGCTGGGGCTCTCTTCCAGGCGTTCCAAAAGCTCTTTAGGAGGACTGAGCTGTAGAAAGTCGTTCAAAAAGTCGCGGCCAAGCTGGGTGGCTGGCGCAGTAAAGAAGTCGCCGACTTCCGCGTCTTCTACCAGCTTGCCGTCAGAGATCAGGCTTACCCGATGGCAAATCGATTTCACCACTTCCATTTCGTGGGTAATCAGCAGAATGGTAATCCCCAACTGATGGTTGATATCCCTGAGGAGTTCAAGGATTGAACTGGTCGTTTGCGGGTCGAGGGCTGAAGTCGCTTCGTCGCATAGCAGCACGTTGGGCTTGCTGGCCAGGGCGCGGGCAATGGCCACGCGCTGTTTTTGGCCGCCGGAAAGCTGGGCAGGGTACTGCTTCGCTTTATCGGCTAAGCCCACCATCTCCAATAGCGGTAAAACACGATTTTTGATAGTGCTGCGCTTTTCGCCCATCAGCTCCAGGGGAAGGGCGACATTATCAAACACGGTCCGCGTGGTGAGCAGGTTAAAGTGCTGAAAAATCATACCAATACGATGGCGAGCATGGTTGAGCTCACGACGGCGTAGACCGGTCATTTCTTGACCATCCACCAAAACGCTACCGCTAGTGGGGCGTTCTAGCAGATTGACGCAGCGAATGAGCGTCGATTTGCCCGCACCGGACAGACCAATCACGCCGTGTATCGTGCCTTTGGGAATCGTTAAATTAACATTCTGAAGAGCATGGACGGCGCTGTCGCCGCTGCCATAGGTTTTACTAACGTTGCTAAGTTCAATCATAGCGTCTGCCTTAATGGTAGGCCGAAGACGGAGTGCGAGGGGGCAAGCGTAGGGCGGGGAACAAAAAAAGGCCACCCTTGCGGGTGGCCATCAATGCTGGACACACCCTTTTAGCTGCACTTCACCCCGCCAAAGGCCAGGTGGACGCCCGCAATCTGGGTACAAATCGGCGTCATTACATTTGCGGCGAAAGTCTAAAGAGTGGCGAATGGGTTGTCAATTAAATCCGTTCTATTTCATGTTTTTAAGTTCATATACAGGTTTATTTTCCTTTTTATTGGTCATGTTTGGTTTTTATTGCTGTTTTGGGGTGATTGAGCTGCTTGCTAACAGCAAAAAGCCATGATCAATAGACGTCTGCTAACCACTGGCTGCACAAGGTTGGGTCATTAGTAGTAAGCTTGCGCGAGTTTTTATGGTCTATGCCATCCTACTAACCTGAGATTGAAAGGAAGGGCCAATGTTTACTGGCATTGTTCAAGGTATCGCAGAGGTCGTTGAGGTGCATGAACTAGAGGAGTTCCGCACCCATGTGGTTGCTCTGCCAGAGAGTATGCGTAGCGGGTTAGAGATTGGTGCATCAGTGGCACATAACGGCGTTTGCCTGACGGTAACGGCGATAGATGGTGAGCGCGTTAGCTTTGACCTGATGCGCGAAACACTGAGATTGACCAATCTTGGTGCAATTACGCCAGGCCAATGCGTCAATATAGAGCGCGCAGCTCGTTTTGGGGATGAAATTGGCGGGCACTCCATGTCAGGCCACATTATTTGTATGGCGAAGGTAGTAGCTATTGAAGAAGCTCCTAATAACCGTCGGCTCTGGTTTGCGTTGCCTGATAAAGCGGCCAAGTTTGTGTTTGAAAAAGGCTATATTGGTGTCGACGGTATCAGCCTCACCGTTGGCGATGTACGCCCATCTGCCGATGGGGTAGGGGTGGAGTTCAGTGTTAATCTCATCCCTGAAACATTGTCACGCACGATGTTAGGTAGCCGTTTGATGAATGACTGGGTCAATATTGAAATTGACCCGCAGACTCAAGTGATTGTTGAGACGGTGGAGCGGGTTCTGGCGAGCCGCCAATAGTGGAAAATCTTGGCTCTTTGTTGACCAATCGGTTAGCTCATGGCCTGAAGTTTGCTAATAAATTAGGTATGAGGCTTCTCCTCAACTTAGCTAGCCGCACTTGAGGTGCTCGCATCGCGTGGTGCCTTTCGGTAGTATGTGCGGCTTTTCTCGCATCAAGGGACGCATTCAGCGTAAGCGCGAAGGATAAAAACTAAATGAAATCACTGGACAACTACTTCAAGCTCACAGAGCAGAAGACCAATGTAAAAACGGAAGTGATCGCTGGGATTACAACGTTTCTTACCATGGCGTATATCATCTTCGTTAACCCAAGCATTCTCTCGGAAGCGGGAATGGATTACGGCGCTGTGTTCGTAGCCACCTGTTTGGCCGCGGCGATTGGCTGTTTCGTGATGGGCCTATGGGCCAATTATCCGATCGCTCAAGCGCCGGGTATGGGGTTGAATGCCTTCTTTACCTACGGCGTGGTGCTCGGTATGGGCTACACCTGGGAAGCGGCGTTAGGGGCCGTCTTCTTCTCTGGTTTGACCTTTTTCCTGCTGAGTATTTTTAAAATTCGCGAATGGATCATTAATTCTATTCCGCTGTCGCTGCGATTGGGCATTGCGGCGGGTATCGGTCTGTTCCTGGCGATGATCGCCCTGAAGAATGCGGGCATCGTGGTGTCCAACCCGGCGACCTATGTGGCGCTGGGCGACCTGTCCCAGCCGCCGGCCATTTACGCCTTGTTGGGCTTTTTCGTGATTACCGCGCTGGCCTACCTGCGCGTGACCGGTGCGGTGATGATCGGTATTCTGGGGGTGACCGTCATGGCCATGGTGCTGGGCCACAACCAGTATGGCGGGATCATGTCCATGCCGCCTTCCATCGCGCCGACGTTCATGGCCATGGATCTGATGGGTGCGCTGGACGTGGCCATGTTGAGCGTGATTTTTGCGTTCCTGTTCGTGGACCTGTTCGATACCTCGGGTACGCTGGTGGGCGTGGCACACCGTGGCAAGCTGCTGGACAAGGATGGCAAGCTGCCGCGCATTGGTCGTGCCATGATGGCCGATAGCACGGCGTCCATGGCCGGTGCTGCGCTGGGTACTTCCACCACGACCAGTTACATCGAGTCGACAGCGGGCATTGCCTCGGGCGGCCGTACCGGTCTGACGGCGGTGGTTGTTGGCATACTGTTTTTGATCAGCCTGTTCTTTGCGCCGCTGGCGGGTTCCATTCCGGCCTATGCCACGGCGGGCGCTCTGCTGTACGTGGCGGTGTTGATGGCGGGTAGCCTGGCGCATGCCAACTGGGAAGACCCCACAGACGCCGCGCCGGTGCTGATCGCTGCGCTGGCCATGCCGCTGACCTTCTCGATTGCCGAGGGTATTGCCCTGGGCTTTATCAGCTACGTTGCCATCAAGACCCTGTCAGGTCGATTCAGCGACCTGAATCCGGCAGTGGTCGTGCTGGCGCTGCTGTTTGCAGCAAAGTTCCTGTTCCTGGGCTAACTGCCCGCATTTTGACTAATCAATGAGAGACGCGATGAGCATCTACGGCGATTACATTAAGTCCGTTATTCGCACGGTTCCTGACTGGCCAGAGCAAGGAGTGAACTTCCGTGACATCACTCCGCTGCTGCAAAACAGCGCTGCCTTTCGCAAGCTGATCGATAGCTTCGTGCACCGCTACCAGGAGATGAACCTGGATGCCATCGCGGCGATTGACGCCCGTGGCTTTATTATCGGTGCGCCGCTGGCGTATGAGTTGGGCTGCAGCTTTGTGCCGGTGCGCAAAAAAGGCAAGCTTCCGTTTAAAACTATCAGCGAAACCTACACGCTGGAGTATGGCCATTCAGAAGTAGAGCTGCATGCTGATGCGTTCCAGGAAGGCGACCGGATCCTGTTAATGGACGACTTGATTGCCACTGGTGGCACGATGCTGGCAGCCGCGAATTTGATTCAGCGCTGCGGTGGGCAGGTGGTGGAAACAGCCACTATCATTGATCTGCCTGAGCTGGGTGGTTCTCAGAAAATTCGCGATGCGGGCTATAGCGTATTCGCGGTCTGTTCCTTTAACGAAGACGAGTAATTCCCCATGAGCAGCGAACGCTACCATCAACATTTCACCGTCTCTTGGGACCAAATTCACCGCGACGTGCGCCAACTTTGCCATCTTTTAATCGAACGTGATTTTAAGGGCATTGTGGCGATTACTCGCGGCGGCTTGATTCCGGCTGCGCTGATTGCTCGCGAACTGAATATCCGTTTGATTGATACCGTGTGCATCAAAAGTTACGACCATATGGATCAAGGTGGTCTGGATATTATGAAAGGGGTGGATCACGACGGTGACGGCTGGCTGCTGGTTGATGACCTCGTCGATACGGGAAAAACGGCACGCGCCGTACGCGAAATGCTCCCAAAAGCGCACTTTGTCACGATTTACGCTAAGCCAGAGGGTCGCCCTTTGGTGGATCAATACCTGACCGAAGTGGCTCAGCAGTGCTGGATTCAGTTCCCTTGGGATATGGGCATTGCCTACGTAGAGCCTCTCGCTGACCAAATGAAAAAGTAATATGGCTAACCCGCTACCCGAAGACTGGAGCCAGTGGCTGGGGCAGGATTTTCAGGCTGACTATATGTCCGCCCTGAAAGCATTTTTGGCCGCAGAGAAAGCGGCTAAGAAAGTGATCTACCCTCACTCCTCAAACTGGTTTCGCGCCTTTGAATTAACGCCGCTCTCCTCGGTGAAAGTGGTAATTCTAGGGCAGGATCCTTACCACGGGCCTAATCAGGCCCATGGGCTCTGTTTTTCGGTACAGCCGGGCGTGCAAGTGCCGCCGTCGCTGGTCAATATCTACAAAGAGTTGGCAAGCGATGTCGGTTTTACCCCAGTGCGTCATGGCTTTTTAGAGTCGTGGGCGAAGCAGGGGGTGCTGCTGCTGAACACAGCGCTTACCGTTGAGCAGGGCAACGCCGCGTCGCATCGGGGAAAAGGTTGGGAGCATTTTACCGACCGGGCTATTGAAACCGTGAGTCAGCATGCAGAGCCCTGCGCCTTTCTGCTGTGGGGGAGTCATGCTCGCCAGAAAAAAGCGCTCATCGATACCTCTCGCCATTTGGTACTTGAGTCACCACACCCGTCTCCCCTGTCGGCGCACCGTGGTTTCTTTGGTAATCACCACTTTTCGCGGGCGAATCAATTCTTGCAGGAGCAAGGGCGGACGCCAATTGAGTGGCAATTGCCCGAAACCCCTTAACCTGATGGTCAGTTGCGGGTAGAATGGCGCGCAATTTTGTAAGCATGTCGATGCGACCTAGGTCGCCATCCTGAATCCCCTGCAGTGAGGAAGCCCCATGAGTGTCTACGCCATTAACCATCCGCTTGTTCAACATAAGCTGGGATTGATGCGCGAAGCTGATTTGAGCACTAAGAGCTTTCGTGAACTGGCAGGTGAAGTGGCTAAGCTTTTGACCTATGAAGCAACCAAAGGTCTGGAGCTGGAAGACCATGAGATTCAGGGCTGGAACGGCGAGCCCATTGCGACCCGTCGTTTGAAAGGTAAGAAAGTCACTATCGTGCCGATCCTGCGTGCCGGGCTAGGCATGTTGGAGGGCGTAACGGATTTAATCCCTAGCGCACGGGTAAGCGTTGTTGGTCTTTACCGGGATGAAGAGACGCTTCAACCGGTACCTTACTTCGCTAAATTCGCCAACGACATCGAAGAGCGCATGGCGATTGTGATTGATCCGATGCTGGCGACTGGTGGTTCGATGGTGGCCACGCTGGATATGCTGCGTGAGCGTGGCTGTGAACATATGAAAGTGATTGTCTTAGTTGCTGCCCCTGAAGGGATTAAACGGGTGCAAGATGCTTATCCTGATGTAGAGATTTACACGGCGTCGGTAGATGACCGACTCGATGAGAATGGCTACATTGTCCCCGGCTTGGGAGATGCCGGCGATAAGATTTTCGGAACGCGTTAAGCGCTCCGCCTCAAAAGGCCCCTTACGCTTCGCGTTGGGGGCATTTTTTTGTCTCCGTTACTAATAACCGACCCCCAGGAGTGGTGTGATGACAAACAGTGCTGGTCAAGAGTCGTGGCCTAAAATGCTGCTTACCGGCGCGCAAATGCTGTTCGTGGCCTTTGGTGCGCTTGTGTTGGTTCCGCTATTAACCGGGCTAGACCCCAGCGTGGCGCTCTTTACCGCCGGGATTGGCACGCTGGTGTTTCATGGCGTGACCAAACAAACGGTGCCGGTGTTTCTAGCTTCTTCCTTTGCATTTATTGCTCCTATTCAAGGCTCAATCGCCAGTTTTGGCGTTTCTGCCACGCTGGGCGGCCTGATGGCCGCGGGACTTGTCTATGTTGCCATTTCCCAGGCGGTGCGCTTGAAGGGCACCGCCTGGTTGCATCGTTTGCTGCCTGCTGTCGTGGTGGGCCCAGTGATTATGGTGATCGGCTTAGCGCTAGCGCCAGTCGCGGTCAGTATGGCAACCGGTGAAATCAGCGATAATATTAGCTATGGGCAAGCTATTTTTCTCTCCATGGCCAGTCTGTTAGTAACCTTATTGCTTGCGGTGCTTGGCCGTGGGCTGCTGCGTTTAGTGCCGATTATAGGCGGCATTGCAACGGGGTATGCGTTGGCGCTGATTATGGGGGTGGTTGATTTTACTCCGGTGCGTGAAGCGGCTTGGCTCTCTATCCCCAACTTTACCGCGCCGAGTTTTCACTGGGCGGCCATCCTGTTTATGATTCCAGTGGCCATCGCTCCCGCCGTTGAGCATATTGGCGATATGGTGGCGATTGGCTCGGTGACACGTAAAAACTATCTTGAAAAACCTGGCTTGCACCGCACGTTACTGGGCGATGGCTTGGCAACGACGGCAGCAGCCCTGTTCGGTGGGCCGCCTAACACGACCTATTCAGAAGTTACCGGTGCTGTGACGCTAACCAAGGCATTCAATCCAAAATATATGATTGTGGCTGCCGTTATTGCCATCATCCTTGCCTTTGTTGGCAAATTGGGGGCGCTGCTGCAGACAATTCCTGGGCCGGTCATGGGTGGGATTATGACGCTGCTATTCGGCTCTATTGCCGTAGTGGGGATGAATACCCTGGTGCGCGCAGGTCAGTCGCTTACTGCGGCGCGTAACCTAGTGGTGGTGTCACTTATTTTGGTGTTTGGTATCGGTGGTATGCAGTTTGGTGGCGGGCAATTCACTTTGCAGGGCGTAAGCTTAGCCGCTTTGGTAGGCATTGCGTTAAACTGGTTATTGCCCGCAGAAAAAGAGGATGAGTAACCCGTGGCGCGAATGGTGACTTATGAGTGATGCCCTACGATGCTCGTTTCCCGTATTAGGGGTGGCAGCCTGGAGTGGGACCGGTAAAACCACGCTGCTAGAGCAGCTGTTACCTCTACTGCGTGAAAAGGGCCTTTCGGTAGCGGTGATTAAACATGCCCACCACCAGTTTGATGTGGACCAGCCGGGTAAAGACAGCTACAAGCTGCGTAGCGCCGGGGCCACTCCTATGCTGATTGCATCGCGCCAACGTTTTGCACTGATGCAGGAG
Organism: Halomonas sp. Ps84H-12; assembly: GCF_024124725.1. Classification (NCBI taxonomy): domain Bacteria; kingdom Pseudomonadati; phylum Pseudomonadota; class Gammaproteobacteria; order Oceanospirillales; family Halomonadaceae; genus Halomonas; species Halomonas sp. Ps84H-12. The sequence continues at coordinate 110,230 of NZ_JAMXSJ010000005.1, forward strand.
ACGCCAGGGCAGGAGGAGCCTAATTTAGCCTATTTGCTTACCCTAATGGCACCGCATCACCCAGATCTGGTGATTGTGGAAGGCTTCAAAGCATGGCCTATTCCCAAGCTGGTGCTTTACCGAGACGGAATAGGCGATCCGGCTATTTTATGCGATGAGTGGGTGCAGGCGGCTGCGCTTACTGCTGAGCCGCCGGTGGCTCTTAGGCCATCGGTGGCCCGCTTGGATTTAAATAATTGTGAAGAGATTGCTCGCTGGGTAAGTGAGTGGGCCGACCAACAACGCCGCACTCTGGCTTGATGATGAAAAGGTGACACCATGCAGTTAACCCACCTGAACGCGCACGGCGAAGCGAATATGGTTGATGTCGGCGATAAGCGCGAGACCCGTCGTGAGGCTGTTGCCTCTGGGCGAATCGTGATGCAGCCCAATACTCTGCAGCTATTAAGCGATGGGGCGCTGCCCAAAGGGGATGTACTCGCAACAGCGCGTATTGCGGGTATTCAAGCAGCGAAGCGAACTCATGAACTGATTCCGCTCTGCCACTCGCTGGCGCTCTCCAAAGTAGCGGTGGATTTCGATATTGACCATGCAAATGGCTGGGTGAATGTATCGGCCATGTGTCGCTTGAACGGGCGCACGGGCGTCGAGATGGAAGCGTTGACGGCCGTTTCGGTTGCTTGCCTGACGCTTTACGATATGTGTAAAGCCGTTGATAAAGAGATGCGCATTGAAGCTGTGCAGCTCGACAGCAAGCGAGGCGGATTGCGTGGTGACTATCAGCGGGAGCGTGAGATGGTCACGCCTATTGTCACCGGTGAAGGCGCAGTGGGAGAGGTAAGCTTAGGTGAGCGCTGTGCCTCGCCCTGTGTGCGCGTCAAGTTTTTGGCAGAGCTGCGTGAGCGGGTCGGTGAGAGTGATCTGGCCATTGGGCTTGATAAGCTGCCAAGTCGCGATGTGGCCGGGCTAAAAGCTGCGCTTAGTGCCCAGGATGCACGCTTTTCCGTGCTGGCTGATCAGCGCACTCTATGTGCCATTAACCAAGTGATGGCAAATGATAGCGCTCGTATCACTGATGATGACGAAGTGGCCTTTTTTCCACCGGTAACGGGAGGCTAAGCCGTGTCTGTTAGCGAGCCGACATTGCCAGACATCGCGGTAGAAGTGCAGTCCGCTCCGTTTTCAATGGCGTACGGCTATGAGAGCGCGCTGCGCCAGCGCACCGACATTGGTGCGATTGTGACGTTCACCGGGTTAGTGCGAGATTTTAACGAGACGCCCGACGTAACGGGGTTAACCCTTGAGCACTATCCAGGAATGACTGAGCGCACCTTAACGCAAATTGCTGAGCAAGCCTGGCAGCGCTGGGCGCTGCAGGCGGTGCGTGTTATTCATCGGGTGGGCGACTTATCCCCGGGCGACCCTATCGTTAGAGTGCTGGTGGCAAGCGCACACCGCCGCGATGCGTTTGAGGCCTGCGATTTCATTATGGATTATTTAAAAACCCAGGCGCCGTTTTGGAAGAAAGAGCACTCCAAGCAGGGGGCGTACTGGGTTAAAGAGCGCCACACCGATCAGCAGGATGCTGAACGCTGGTAACACCTGTGTTTAAGGCTCGTCGTTTAACTCTTCGATGGTCGGCATTTCAGCGGCCATGATCTGCAGGTGCACGTCTGGCATATGTTGCAAGTGGTTAGCCAGCCAGTGCACCAGCCTTGGCTGCAGCGCATGGCGCAAATCAGCCAAGGTGTCTGCCTCAATCTCTTCTAGCTGCTCATCCAGCCACTCGCTGAAGCTATCTTCATCCATAGGGCTTGCGCCGTTGGCGTCAAGCATCAGACGACCAATACGACACCATCCCGTTTCTGTTGCTGCTACCGGTAGCGCTAGAAACAGACTGCCACGACGGGTAGTGGGATGGCTGCTCTCAAGGCCAGGGTGAGGCACGACGCTATTTTGGTTAACAATGCAAGGCGGCTGTGGGTAGCGCGTTTCGCAGCGCAGCCCTTGGTGGTCAAGCACAATCATATCGCCATTCACCGGTGCTAACGGCGCTCTGATACCTAGCTCCTCAGCAAGCGCTTGGTGCGCCTCCTGATGGCGCGCTTCACCATGTACCGGCAGTAGCATTTTGGGCCTAACCCACTGGTAGAGCTTTTTCAGCTCTTCCTGAGCGGGGTGGCCGGTGGCATGAAGCTCGGGGTGGTTCATTTCGTCGAACAGCGTGACACCGAGTTGCAATAAACGTTTTTTAAGCTGCTCGATAGGGCGCTCATTGCCTGGAATTGTTTTGGCGGAAAAAATCACGCTATCGCCGGGTTCCAAGTCCACAAAGGGGTGTCGACGCTGCGCTAAACGCTGCAAGGCAGCGCGAGGCTCGCCTTGGCTACCGGTGGCAATAATCACGACCTCCTCCGGTGGTAGATAGCCCAAATCATGGGGTGGCACCAGGGGGGGGAAGTTATCCAGATAACCAAGGCCTCTAGCAACACTGACCATGCGCTCCATTGAGCGGCCCATCAAACTAACGCGACGGCCACACGCTTGGGCCGCTAAGCCAATGGCCAGTACGCGCGCTAGGTTGCTAGCAAAACAGGACACTACCACGCGGCCTTTACACGCTTTCAATGTGGTGGAAAGCGCCTTGGCAACATCCCCCTCGCTGCCCGACTGCCCTGGCATTGGCGCATTGGTCGAGTCACCTACCAGAAGATCCACCGGCGCCAGTGCTCTAAACTGGGCAGCGTTCACGGGGGCGCCAATCAGTGGGTTGGGGTCGAGTTTCCAGTCGCCGGTGTGCAGTATGCGGTAATCACCCGCCTGCATCATGATGGAGCAGCTTTCGGGGATGGAGTGGGTAACACTCAAGTAGCGCAGTGTAAATGGCCCGCTCTCCACCGCATCGCCTGGTTCAATCACTTCAATGGAGGCGCTGCTGAGCTGGTGTTCGGCGAATTTGTAACGCAATAGCCCTGCTGCGAGAGGAGTGGCAAAGATAGGGCAACCCCATTTGGGCCATAGCCACGCCACCGCACCAATATGATCTTCATGACCATGGGTGATAAACAGCGCCTTAGGTGTGATCTTCAGTGCCTCTAGGGTATCGGTATTAGGTACTTGCAGCGGCGAGTTGGGCAGGTCTTGGCGAATCATCATGCCGCAATCTACGGCGATCCACTGGTCGTCGTATCCATACAGCGTAAGATTCATTCCAATTTCACCACATCCACCTAGCGGGAGTAGGCGCAGGGGCGGGCGACGACGAGGACGAAGTTGAACGCGGGATGGATGCATCAGTTATGAAAAGCCTAGAAAGTAATTCCTTAACTATACGGGAAGCGGGGGGCGGGTAACAATCATCGCGGCACCTGACCACGGTGCTTCCTCATCGTGCTTACGGTACACTACCGCCGCTAATGTGGTTTACCTGCTGGTAGGCAGGTGCTTGGCGAGCGTGCCGTTAAATACGTTAAGAGTGTTTGTTATGTCTCATTACTATCGTTTAGTTGTTTCCTGCCCAGATCAAGTGGGCATCGTGGCGCGTGTCTCAAGTTTCATTGCTCAACAAGGTGGCTCAATTACCGAAGCCAGCCAGCACTCTGACTTAGAGACTGGCCGCTTTTTTATGCGTTACGAGATTCTGGCGGATTCTCTGGGTATGTCGGCGGAAGCACTGCGCACGTCGTTTGAGCCGGTGGCGGCTGAGTTTGATATGCAGTGGTCGCTGGTGGATACCCAAAAGCGCCGCCGTGTGGTGTTGATGGTGTCTCGGGAATCCCACTGCTTGGTGGACCTTCTCTACCGCTGGCAGGCAGGTGAGTTGGATTGCGATATTGTCGGCGTTATCTCTAATCACGATGATATGCGCTCGCTGACTGAATGGTATGGCATCCCTTATCATCATGTACCAGTTGACCCGGCTAATAAACAAACGGCTTTTGAACAGGTGCAGGAGCAGATTGATGCTGCCCGCGCTGACTGCATAGTGCTAGCACGCTATATGCAAATTCTGCCGCCTTCGCTTTGCGAACGGTATGCAGGGCGCGTGATTAACATTCATCACAGCTTCTTGCCTTCCTTTGCGGGTGCCAAGCCGTATCATCAAGCCTATGAGCGGGGCGTGAAACTGATTGGGGCAACTTGCCACTATGTGACAGAAGAGCTGGATGCAGGCCCCATAATTGAGCAGGACATTCACCGGGTCAGCCACTGTCACACGCCTACTGATTTGGTACGTTTTGGTCGCGATGTGGAAAAAGCGGTATTGGCGCGGGGGCTGCGTTGGCACCTAGAAGATCGCGTGCTAATTCACGGCAACAAAACGGTCGTTTTTAGCTAATCGGCAGAAGGGGGCGCTATGTCGTTTGCACAAAGCGTATTGGCACCGTGGGCACTCGTGATGACGTGGCTTTTATCGTTGGGTGTCATCGTCTGGTGCTTATGCCTGCGCCCCTGGCGGCCACTACTTGAGGATACAGCGCTTCAGCACCGCTGGATGGCAGCTACGTTGGCCGTCATGTTGATGTGGCAATTGCGTGCGCAAGCGGTGGACTGGTTAACGCTTCACTTGGTGTTTACGGTGCTGATGACGCTAGTCTTTAAAATGCCGCTGGCGTTGATCAGCAACGTGATGATTAATGTCGCCATGGTGGCTATTGGCAGAAACGATTGGTCGCTAATGGGGGCAAATATGCTGGTGACAGGTATTGTGCCTGCGACCGTGACCGGTTTTGTATGGCGAATCGTTGACCGTCGGTTGCCTGATAATTTGATGGTGTTTTTATTTGCTTGTGGCTTTTTTGGAACGGCCTTGGCGACCTTAGGGGGAGGGCTATCTGCTGTTGCGCTGATTATCGTAGCGGGCACTGATCCCGAGGCCGTCTATCTCGCCCAAGAGTATGCCCGCTTTTTACCGTTACTGATGCCGTCAGAGGCATTTATAACCGGTATGCTGCTGAGTATTTTACTAGTGTACCACCCAAGCTGGGTGGCCACCTTTAATGACCACCGTTATATCGACTTGCAGTAGCCTGCCTTACAGGTTGGGCAACTAGCCAAGCGCTTGCCCATTACCACCGCGAATAACACCAACACCCACGCCTTCAATATCAAGCTGCTGAGTGCGTAGGTCGATCTCAATTGGTGCGAAATCTGCGTTCTCGGCAATCAGTGTTACTTGATGCCCTTGGCGTTTAAAACGCTTGACCGTTACTTCGTCTTCTAATCGTGCCACGACAATTTGCCCATCGCGAACGCGGTCAGTGCGATGCACGGCCAGAAGGTCGCCTTCAAGAATGCCTACATCTTTCATGGATAGGCCGCGCACCCGTAGCAGGTAATCTGCTTTAGGCGTGAAGTACTCAGCGGGCAGCGGGCAGTAACGGTCAATATGTTCAGCCGCAAGGATAGGGCTGCCAGCGGCGACCTCACCAATCACAGGAAGCCCATTGGGCAGCGGCTCATTAGTAGCAGGTGCTGCAGCCGCTGGCGTTTCAGTAAGCTCCTGCGGCTCCTGGTTAGGTAAGCGGATGCCTCGTGATGTATTGCGAATTATACGAATAGCGCCTTTGCGCTCGAGCGCACGCAAATGCTCTTCTGCTGCGTTAGGCGAGCGGAATCCCAGCGCTTTGGCAATTTCGGCGCGGGTAGGGGGGTAGCCAAACTCACCCATGGTCTTAACGATAAAATCAAATACGTGCTGCTGACGTGCTGTGAGTGGACGCGACATACCAAACTCCAAAACAGTGAAAAGACAGTAGCTACATGTCGGCTTAATCAGTATGTGTTTAAGTATACAGTATGTTGCTCTGTCCAGTACATGACGAGTTACACCCAACCGAGACAGTCGTTAAGTGTTTAGTTAACGCTTACTACCATTTGGATAAGAGATTGAGCCAGCAGGGGTTATGACATAGTATTCAGCCATGTTTAAAACACCTGTTTTTTGGAGGGCGCTATGGCCCAATCGGATACGGTAACGCGTATTTTAGATACTGCAGAGGTACTGTTTGCAGAGCGAGGCTTTGCCGAGACGTCGCTGCGTAATATCACCAGCAAGGCCCGGGTTAATTTGGCGGCCGTGAACTACCACTTTGGTTCCAAAAAAGCGCTAATTCAAGCGGTGTTTTCCCGCTATCTCGATCCATTTTCAGAGCGTTTTCACACCGCACTGGACGAGCTAGAAGCTCACTATCAAGGCCAGCCTATTCCTCTAGAAGTGCTGTTAGAGACCATGGCCACTACGGTACTGGCAGTGCCCGCCGAACGTAATAGCCTGAAGGTATTTATGCGGCTACTAGGGTTAGCCTACAGTCAGGCGCAAGGGCATCTGCGTCGCTACATTCAGCAGCAGTATGGCGATGTATTTACCCGTTTTACCGAGCTGGTGCGTAAAGCCACGCCTGAGCTGCCGGACGCCGAGCGCTTTTGGCGGCTACACTTTATGCTAGGCACAGTGATATTTACGCTCTCAGGACTGGATGCCCTGCGTGATATTGCTGCAAAGGATTATCAAGAGCAGGTGACGGTGCGTGACCTTGTGCGGCGGCTACGTCCAGTCGTTGTTGCTGCGATGAACGCGCCGCTACCGGCTGCGGTTGAAGAGGGAAACCATGGCAACGCCCAGGCTAGCTGAATTACCGCCTTCCCAATCTGGTTGGGTGGAGATTGACACCCAGCGGCAGCGGTTGCGCTGGTGGCAGGGAAAGGAAGTGAACTATGAGTGCGCGATCTCTACTGGGGTTGCTGGCGTAGGGCAGCGAGAGGGTAGCGGCCAAACACCGCTGGGCTGGCACTATGTCCGTGCGTCTATCGGCAAGGGCTTGCCTGATAATGCGGTATTTCGTGGTCGCCGATGGACTGGCGAAGTATTTTCGCCTGAATTGGCGACCAATTACCCTGAGCGAGACTGGATTCTAACGCGCATTATGTGGCTCTGCGGGCTGGAGCGCGGCGTTAACCGCGGCGCTGACGTGGACTCCCAGCGGCGCTACATTTATTTGCACGGCACGCCTGAAGACCAACCGATGGGTGTGGCTGCCTCTCACGGCTGCATCCGCCTGCGAAATCACGATTTACACTACCTGTTTGCACACGCCCAACCCGGTACGCCGGTTTGGTTGCATTAAGCCCACTTCCGGGCGTCCTGCCAGAATTTTGACACGCTAAGCGGTTAGTCTAAAATGGCGCCCTTTTTGTCGGATCCTCCCCATGACGCAACCCATTGGCCCGGTCATGCTTGACCTAGAAGGGCCGCAGTTATCCAACGCTGAAAAGACATTGCTAAAAGACCCTGCGGTGGGCGGCGTTATCCTGTTCGCCCGTAATGTCGAAGATGCGTACCAAGTGCGGCAGCTCTGCAGCAGTATTCGTCGTGTGCGTGGTGATCTACTGCTAGGTATTGACCAAGAGGGCGGTCGAGTCCAGCGGATCAAAAAAGGGGTGACCAACCTGCCCGCCATGGCGCGAATTGGCGATCTGTATGCCAGCGACCCAGTAGCAGGGCTCACCTTAGCCAAAGACACAGGCTGGTTGCTGGGGATGGAAATGGCCGCCTGTGGGTTGGATATGAGTTTTGCGCCAGTGTTGGATGTTGAGAGCGGTATCTCCAGCGTCATTGGCGACCGTAGTTTCAGCAGCGATCCAGAGCATGTCGCCCAACTAGGGCGCGCCTTTATCGAAGGCTTGCATGAAGCCGGCATGGCGGCAGTTGGTAAGCATTTTCCTGGCCATGGCGGAGTGGCGGCGGATTCCCATATTGCGCTGCCAGTGGATGAGCGACCCCTGGCCGAGCTGAAAGCCCGAGACCTCGTGCCGTTTCGCGAGTTAGCGGGTGTGTTGAACGGCGTCATGCCTGCCCACGTGACTTATTCAGCGTTTGATACTCGCCCTGCAGGGTTCTCACCCAACTGGTTAGGCATGCTGCGTGAATCATTGGGGTTCAAAGGGTGTATTTTTTCCGATGATTTAAGCATGACGGGGGCGCATGAGGCAGGCGGCCCGGCTGAGCGTGCCAAAGCGGCGCTGGCCGCTGGCTGCGATATGTTGCTGATCTGCAATGACCGAACGGCAGCCATTGAGGTACTAGGGGCCTGCCAAGGGGTGCTGAATAAACGGCCTGCCAAGCTGCGTTACGGTCGTGCTAGGCCTGAACTGGATGCACTGGCTGCACTCGGCCGTTGGCGCCGCACGCATGCCAAGCTCGAAGCGCTAGCGAATTAATTCCATTTTTATACCGTTTTCTTATTAGATGTTTTTGGAGAAGTAGCATGTCCAAGTTGGATAAAGAAGCGCTTGAATCGTTAGATTCTATGCGTGAGTTGATGGATAACGCCGACTGCCTGATTTCACAAGAGCAGGTTGAGCGAGCGTTGGATCGCATGGCGGAAGAGATCACGCGAGACTTGGGCGACAAGCTACCGGTGTTTTACTGCGTTATGAATGGCGGGCTCATTACCACGGGGCATCTGCTGACGCGTCTTGGTTTTCCGCTGGAAGTGGACTATTTACATGCGACCCGTTACCGCAACGAGCTGCGCGGCGGTGAGCTTTTCTGGCGCGTATCGCCTGAAATTCCCATGGCGGGCCGACATGTAGTGATTGTTGACGACATCCTCGATGAAGGCGCAACCCTAGCGGCCATTCTGAAATACTGCAAAGAAGCCCAGGCGGCCAGTGTGACTACCGCAGTGTTGGTCGACAAGCAGCACGACCGCAAAGCCGTTCCGGGATTAAAAGCAGATTACTGCAGCCTAGAAGTGGCCGACCGTTACGTGTTTGGTTTTGGTATGGACTACAAAGGCTACTGGCGTAATGCCCCTGGAATTTTTGCTCCCAAGGGCATGTAAGCTAGCGCAATCCTAGCGGGGTGAGAACCGCCTCGCTAGGCCGGTTTCCGCAATCATGCGCGTAGAGATCTCTTCTATTGAAAATCGCGTCGTATCAATAAACGGAATATGCATTGCCCGGTACAGCGATTCTGCCTGCTCTACTTCTTGTAAGCACTGATCCATCGAGCTATAGCGGCTATTGGGGCGGCGTTCATTACGAATGGCCGAGAGTCGGCGTGCATCAATGGTAAGGCCAAACAGCTTGTGCCGATGAGGTGCCAGCGCTTTGGGTAGCTTCAAGCTGCCATCTTCATCCAGGTCATCTTCGGTGAGCGGATAGTTCGCGGCGCGAATGCCGAACTGCAGCGCCAAGTAGAGTGAGGTCGGCGTTTTACCACAGCGGGAAACCCCCACTAGAATAATATCGGCTTTGTCGTATTGGTGGGTGCGTGCTCCATCGTCGTTATCGAGTGCAAAGTGAACCGAGTGGATGCGATCCATATATACGTCGTCGCTACCGATGGAGTGTGTTCTGCCGACGCTGTAGGAAGAGTGCGTTTCCAGCTCCTGCTCAAGGGGTTCTAGAAACGTCGAAAAAATATCGACCTTAAACCCCGACGCTTGGCGGATAACGTTACGAATCTGTTGATCCACAATCGTATCAATGATGATCGGTCTACAGCCATCGCGTACGGCGGTCGATTCGATAATCTGTGCCAGTGCCTGTGCTTTTTCAACCGTATCAATATACGGTTTAGTCAGCATATTGATCTCCACATCACTGAACTGCGCTAAGAGACTGCGCCCTAAGCTTTCTGCGGTGATGCCGGTACCATCCGAAATAAAGAAAGCTGTTCGTTTCATAACCTGATCCGCCAGTCTGCCATGTTCATAGATAAGCTATTGTGTGCTGTGCAAACGACGAGCACAACGCCTAGTCGATACTACATAAAACGCTAATTTCGTGTATTTGTTGTAAAAATCCTCCACTCCCTTCGCTGTTAGACCAATGGCGAATACGCTGCCGCAGTGCTAGGGTGACAACGTCTATTAGTGTCGTCCCAACGGGTCGTAACGAAGTCTAAAAGCGAGGGGGTTGCGTGGAAGAGTACATTCTGTGGTTCGATCAGCTAGGTATGGCAGACGTCGAACGCGTGGGTGGTAAAAACGCTTCGCTTGGCGAAATGATTTCCAATTTATCGGGTGTAGGCGTCACGGTGCCAGGCGGCTTCGCGACCACTGCTCACGCGTACCGCGAGTTTCTCTCTCACGAAGGTCTGAACGACCGCATTAACGACAAGCTTGCTCGTTTAGATGTCGATGATGTCAAAGCACTGGCTGAGGCAGGAAAAACGATTCGCCAGTGGATCATTGATACACCGCTGCCGCCTGGCTTTGAAGCCGCGCTTCGCGATGCCTACGAACAGCTCCAAACGCAACATCCAAGCCTCAAAGTAGCCGTGCGCAGCTCCGCCACGGCGGAAGACCTTCCCGATGCCTCCTTCGCTGGGCAGCAGGAAACCTTCTTGAACATTGAAGGTTTTGCCAATATCAAACATGCGGTGCATGAAGTGTTTGCCTCGCTGTTTAACGATCGCGCCATCTCCTACCGTGTGCATCGTGGCTACGCCCACGAGAATGTTGCGCTGTCAGCGGGCGTTCAAAAGATGGTGCGCTCTGAAACCGGCGCATCAGGCGTTATGTTTACCCTGGATACCGAATCTGGCTACCGTGATGCCGTTTTTGTCACGGCCTCTTGGGGGCTGGGCGAAACCGTGGTGCAGGGAGCCGTCAATCCTGACGAGTTCTATGTTCACAAGCCCACCCTGGCTGCTGGCCGCCCGGCCGTTCTGCGCCGCACGTTAGGGTCCAAGTTGATCAAGATGGTTTACGGCCAAGATGCCAGCGCCGGTAAATCTGTTGAAACCGTTGACGTGCCTTTCAAAGACCGTGGCCGCTTCTGCATCAACGATGAGCAGGTGATGGATCTTGCTCGTCAAGCAGTGACCATTGAGCAACACTACCAGCGCCCGATGGATATTGAGTGGGCATTGGATGGCGATGACGGCAAGCTCTATATCGTTCAAGCGCGTCCTGAAACCGTCGTGTCACAGCAGGAGGGCGGTAAGCTTGAGCGCTTCCAACTGCGTGAGAAAGGGCGCACGCTGATTACTGGCCGGGCCATTGGCCAGCGTATCGGCCGCGGGGCAGTTAAGATTGTCCTCAGCCCAGACGAGATGGACAAAATTCAAGAAGGCGACATCTTGGTCACCGACATGACGGACCCAGATTGGGAGCCCATCATGAAGCGCGCCTCGGCAATCGTGACTAACCGTGGTGGGCGTACCTGCCACGCGGCGATTATTGCCCGGGAATTGGGCATTCCTGCGGTGGTTGGCTGTGGCGATGCGACCACGCAGCTACAAGAAGGCATTGACGTTACGGTTTCGTGTGCGGAAGGGGATACCGGCCACGTTTATGAAGGGTTGCTGGCATTTGACTGCAACGTGTCCAGCGTTGATTCCATGCCGGAGATTCCGTTTAAAATTATGATGAACGTGGGCAACCCGGATCGCGCTTTCGGTTTCGCTAGTTTGCCCCATGCAGGCGTTGGCTTGGCGCGTCTTGAATTCATCATCAATCGCATGATTGGTGTGCACCCGAAAGCGCTGCTTGAGTACGATACGCTGCCTGCGGATCTTCAGCAGGTGATCGATCTACGTACTGCTGGTTACGCCGACCCGGTGAGCTTTTACGTCGATAAATTAGTTGAAGGGATCTCTACGCTAGCGGCAGCTTTCCATCCACAGCGTGTGATTGTCCGTCTATCGGATTTCAAATCCAACGAGTATGAAAACCTGATAGGCGGTAAGCTCTACGAGCCCGGTGAAGAGAACCCTATGCTGGGTTTCCGTGGGGCTTCTCGCTATATCTCCGAGGCATTTCGTCCTTGTTTCGAGCTCGAATGTCGCGCGCTGAAACGTGTGCGTGACGACATGGGGCTGACCAACGTCGAAATCATGGTGCCGTTTGTGCGCACCACGGATGAAGCGCGTGAAGTAGTCGATCTGCTAGCGGCTAACGGTTTGCAGCGTGGCGGTGATGAGCACCCTGATGGTTTGAAGATCATCATGATGTGTGAATTGCCTGCCAACGCGCTATTGGCGGACGAGTTCCTCGAGTATTTCGATGGCTTCTCCATTGGCTCGAATGACCTTACCCAGTTAACGCTGGGCTTGGATCGGGATTCAGGCATCGTGGCGCACTTGTTTGACGAACGTAACCCCGCGGTGAAAAAGCTGCTGGCCATGGCTATTAAGGCCTGTAAAGAGAAAGGTAAGTACGTGGGGATCTGCGGCCAAGGCCCTTCGGACCACCCGGATCTTGCCAAGTGGTTGATGGAGCAGGGCATTGACTCCGTGTCACTCAACCCCGATGCAGTGCTGGAAACGTGGTTCATGTTGGCGGGGGAAACTATTGCTTAGCCTCCTTCAGCTTGATTAGCGTGCTTGCTATTTTGCGCCTGGCCATTGTGCCGGGCGCAGTCGTTTTATAGGCTACGCTATTGCTTGAGCGCTCAAAAGGCGGTTACGCCTTGGTGATTCACGTCTGAGACACGGTTTAAGGAGAAAGGTTATGCTGCCAAAAAGGGCGCTCTCACTCACTGGTTTACTGCTGGCGCCAATGGTGAGTTGGGGGTTTGGTTACGAAACACCCTCCATTACACCGGAAGTAGGGTCAGGCTTTGAGGAGAAGCCGGGATGGGCGGCAGACTCCTTCGCGGTGGCGGCGGCTAACCCGCTGGCTACCGACGCGGGCTATCAGGTGCTCAAGGCTGGGGGGAATGCCATTGATGCGGCGGTCGCCGTACAAATGGTATTAACTCTGGTGGAGCCGCAATCCAGTGGGATTGGTGGCGGCGCATTTTTGATGCACTTTGATGGTGCTGATGTACAGGCTTATGATGGCCGTGAAACGGCGCCTGCCGCCGTAACCGGCGAGCTCTTTATGGAAGATGGCGAGCCGCTGCCTTTTATGGAAGCGGTCGCCAGCGGGTTGTCGGTGGGCGTGCCCGGTACCTTGCGTATGTTGGAACAGGCCCATGCTGAGCACGGCCAGTTGGCTTGGCAAGAACTCTTTACCCCCGCGATTACACTGGCGGAAGAGGGGTTCGCGGTGAGCCAGCGGCTGCACACCAGCCTGGCTAATGACGAATATCTGCGCGAAAACGACCTGGCTCAAGCGTTTTATTACTCCGCCGATGGAGAGCCCCTGGAAGTGGGCACCACACTAAAAAATCCTGCCTTAGCCGCTATTTTGCGTCGCATTGCAGAAGAGGGCAGCGCTGCCTTTTATGAAGGTGAGGTCGCGGAGGATCTCGTTGAGCAGGTGCAGTCGCATCCGGTTCGACCCGGTAAGATCTCGCTTGATGACATCAGTGGTTACCAATCTCTTGAGCGTGAGCCGCTATGCACCCCCTGGCAGCAGTGGGAAGTGTGCGGGTTTCCTCCTCCCTCTTCTGGCCATCTAACGATCATGCAAATTCTCGGTATGCTGGACCAGCAACCGCTGTTGGAGGCGCCGCTGGAAAATGGCGTGACCAGTAGTGGCTGGCTGCATCAATTTCTAGAAGCCTCGCGGCTGGCGTTTGCTGACCGGGGCCGCTACATCGCTGACCCTGACTTTGTCGAGGCACCGGGCGGTGACTGGTCGCTCATGCTAGCGCCTGATTACCTTGGTAAACGCAGCGAGCTAATCGGTGAAGAGAGCATGGGTGAGAACGCCGAGCCGGGCAATCCAGGTGAATTGGCTGTTAGCTTTGCCAGCCAGCCCGAGCAACCTGAGTATGGCACCAGCCATATCAGCATTGTGGATGCCGATGGCAATGCGATTGCGATGACGACCACCATTGAGCAAGCCTTTGGTTCACGTATTCTGGCAGATGGCGGCACTGACCTGCCTGGCGGCTATTTATTGAATAACGAGCTGACGGATTTCTCTTTTACTCCTGAGGTGGACGGGCAGCCGGTGGCTAACCGAGTGGAGCCTGGTAAGCGGCCACGCTCTAGTATGAGCCCCACCTTGGTATTTGATCAGGAAACCGGTGCGCTGGTGGCGAGTCTCGGCTCCCCTGGTGGCGCTGCGATCATCCACTATACTGCTCGAACACTGGCAGCAATGCGCGATTGGGGGTTGAACGCTCAGGAAGCGCTGAGTCTTCCCCATGCGATTACGTTGGGTGGTGATGTTTACTTAGAGGAGGGTCGCTTCCCTGAAGAGATCATCGAATCGCTGCGTGAGCGGGGTCACAACGTGAGCGAACGTGAGCTCACGAGCGGCCTTCAGGCGATTCGGCGATTGGAGGATGGCACACTGTTTGGTGGTGCCGACCCGCGTCGGGAAGGCGTCGTGATGGGTGAGTAAACGACGCCCCGACTGTTACTGACGTAACCAGTTGCGTAGCTTGACCAGCATAAGACCGCCGTCGCTTAGCGCACGGCGGTCTTCTGTTAAGGCGTGCAAGCGATCAGGATAATCGGTAATGATGGCATCAACGCCGAGGTCTATCAGTGCCGACATGCGCGCCCGATCGTTGACCGTCCAGGCATGAATCTCGTAACCGAAAAGCGCCGCCAGGCGCACCTCTTGGGCGCTAATGCGGTTATGCCGCAGGCCTAATGCATCAAATTGGCGTCGGTCTAGGGTGCCTGGAAGAATGAGCTGTGCTAGCAGAGTAACACGCAGCCCCGGGGCCTGTTGCTTGATGTAGCGCACCAGTGCAGGCGACGTGGTCGCCAGACGCATATCCATCAGTGCGTTAGGAAAGCCGCAGGCCGTCACGGCTGTTAGTGCTTCTTGCTGGGTGGCCCAGCAGCGATAGCGTATGTCGCTTTCCTGCCCCAGTGCATCGATGACTGCTTGTGCCAGCCTCTCTTCTTGTCCCGGTAGGGCTTTCATATCGATCATCAGCGATGCGCGCCCGCGGACGGCGGCCAACGCCTCATCCAGCCCCGCTATGCGCTCCCCTTGAAAGGCGTCGCCAAACCAACTACCCACATCAAACTCGCTGAGTTCGCTACGGGTGAGGTCGCCAAATTCTCGAGGATCACTGGTGAGGCGGGCGAGCGTTCGGTCGTGATAGAGCATGACCTGATTATCGGCGCTCAGGCGAACATCCAGCTCTACGGCGTCAGCGCCATCCTTCAGCGCTTGAGACACGGCAGCAAGGGTGTTTTCCGGTGCCACCATGGAGCTTCCGCGATGGGCGATGATGGCCACGTTATCGCGAATCTCAAAACTGTTAAGAATCCACCACGCCTGTAGCCCAGCGAGCAGCAGCACGCTAAGTTCAATCGCCCATGCCATGCGTCCAGGGTGGGCATCGTGGGAAGGCGGCGCAGGGCGTGGTTCGTGATGGGCCAGCTGTAAGTAGAGGCAGGCGGACAGCAGAGCGTTAGTAGCAATACCAAGGAAAGTGATGGTGAGTGTTACCAGCACATAGCCGGTTAAATAGGCCAGCATCGCTGGAATCAGCACCGTGTTGTGCTCTGGTAGCCACCACAATAAGGGCGTGACCAGCATGTCAAACAGCCATGTGGTAATAATGGGTAAGCTAATAATGATCAGTAGCAGGGTGAGCACAGCCACTCCAATAGAGCGGTGCCAGCCACGTGTTAAATAAACGCTTCGCGTGAGTGCTTGATACGGTGAGCAAGATTCCAGCGACACTAGTGGCAGTGCCAGCAGCCAGCGCAGATACAGCCACGCTGCTAAGATCATCCAGATAACCACCAACGGTGTCGCGCAAGCTAAAAAGTACCACAGCACAGGAGGGCGAATGCGCTGCAAATAGTAGGGGTCGACACCGCTAAGCCATAGATCGTATAGCCAGGTAAGCGCCATCATAAAAGGGGCAAGCAGCAATAGGTGAGCCCCGACCTGGAGAATCACCAGCACCGCCAGAGCGGGAAGCCGTCGTGTGCTCAACCAGAGCGCCTCGAACGCTAGCCGGTAATGGTTATCTTTTGGCCGGACAGCCACTTGCAACATGCCAGCCTGCTGCCAGTAAATGAGTAAAAACGTAAAGCCAAGGCCCACCAGCATGACCAATAGCCCTAATGGGCTGAAGAGCAGCGCTAAGAGTGCATCCGTGGTGACCACCGTGCGGTTTAGCTGTGCCAAAAAGCGTTGCGATACCCAGGCAACGGCCGGTACCAATAAGGCAGAGGCCAGTAGGGTAAACAGCAAGTGATAAGCTATGAGCGGACGGAGGTGATCTCGGAGAGTGCGAAGAAGGGCGTTGCCTAATTGAGTGAGCGGCTGCATAGTCACAAAAGTGTCAGAGTGAAGCATCAGGGTGGCACTAACTGCCACCCTTGACAAGCGGGATTAGGAGAGCTTTAAGGGCTGCTCGGCGATGATAATGCCGTTATTATCAGCATACAGCCACTGGCCAACTCTTAAAGTAACGCCCGCAAACGTTACGGCGATATCCCGCTGGCCTTCGCCGCGCTTTTCGCTTTTACGCGGGTGGCTGCCGAGTGCCTGCACGCCTAAAGGAAGCGTGGCCAAAATGTCGACATCTCTCACGCAACCGTACATCAATACGCCTGCCCAACCATTTTGCGCTGCCTGCTCTGCCAGCATATCGCCTAACATCGCGCAGCGATGAGAGCCACCGGCATCCACAACCAGTACGGCACCTTCGCCAGGCTCCGCTACAGCCTGTTTGACCATTGAGTTATCTTCGAAGCACTTTACCGTGCGAATTGGGCCATAAAAGCTGTCGACACCGCCGAAGTTAGCAAAGAGGGGCTCTAGCACCTCTACGTCGGGGTAAGCGTCGCATAGATCGGGGGTGACCATTTGGGTTGTCGTTGTCATGAGTTACTCCTATGGTTACAGCGCTATGTTCACAGCGTCATAAAAAACGCCCCAACCTCAATAGGAAGGGGCGTTCTGTCATCGGCTCAGCGAGGGATTACCCAGGCTGCGATGTTGCGAGCATCGGCGATGGGTCGGTGCCACTGGCGATTAAGCCTCTTGGGCTACCGGAATCACGTTCGAGGCGATTTTTTGATACTCCTCGATTTCGTGGAAGTTCATGTAGCGATAGATCTCGCCTGCCATGGCGTCAAACTCACCCATGTAACGCTGATACTCATCAACGGTGGGCAGACGACCTTCTACAGCAGCAACCGCTGCTAGCTCTGCCGAGGCGAGGTAAACATTTGCACCATCGCCCAGACGGTTCGGGAAGTTACGTGTAGACGTGGACACCACGGTGCTCTTCGCTGCAACGCGTGCCTGGTTACCCATACACAGTGAACATCCCGGCATTTCCATGCGGGCGCCTGCACGGCCATAGATGCCGTAGTAACCCTCTTCGGTCAGCTGGTGCTGATCCATCTTGGTCGGCGGCGCCAACCACAGGCGGGTCTTCAGGCTGCCCGCAGGCTGTTTCTCCAGCAGCTTACCGGCGGCACGGAAGTGACCGATGTTGGTCATGCACGAACCGATAAACACTTCGTCGATCTTCTCGCCAGCCACGTCGGAGAGCAGGCGAGCGTCGTCCGGATCGTTGGGAGCGCAGAGAACAGGCTCCTTGATCTCGCTGAGGTCGATCTCGATGACTTCGGCGTACTCGGCGTCTTTGTCGGCGCGCATTAGGCTCGGGTTGGCCAGCCACGCTTCCATGCCTTCGATACGACGGCTGATGGTGCGCTCGTCGCCGTAGCCATTAGCAATCATCCACTTCAGCAGCGTGATGTTGGATTTCAGGTACTCGGTCACGCTCTCTTCAGACAGCGTAATGGTACAGCCAGCGGCGCTACGCTCAGCGGACGCGTCGGAAAGCTCAAATGCCTGCTCAACGGTGAGGTCTTCCAGGCCTTCGATCTCCAGCACGCGACCAGAGAAGGCGTTTTTCTTGCCGGATTTCTCGACGGTCAGTAGGCCTTGTTTGATGGCGTACAACGGAATGGCGTGAACCAAGTCGCGCAGGGTGACGCCCGGCTGGCGCTTGCCTTTGAAACGCACCAGAACGGATTCCGGCATGTCCAGCGGCATGACGCCCGTAGCAGCGGCGAAGGCCACCAGGCCAGAACCGGCAGGGAACGAAATGCCCAGCGGGAAGCGGGTGTGGGAGTCACCGCCAGTACCCACGGTGTCCGGCAGCAGCATGCGGTTCAACCAGCTGTGGATGA
Source organism: Halomonas sp. Ps84H-12 (assembly GCF_024124725.1). Lineage (NCBI taxonomy): Bacteria > Pseudomonadati > Pseudomonadota > Gammaproteobacteria > Oceanospirillales > Halomonadaceae > Halomonas > Halomonas sp. Ps84H-12. The sequence continues at coordinate 128,264 of NZ_JAMXSJ010000005.1, forward strand.
TGCCGTCGCCCGGACGCAGCGAGACGCCGCCGCGGTTCATGATGAAGTCGGGCAGGGTGTGGTGAGTGTCCACATCTACTGGCTTCGGATATGCCGCCGTGTGGCAGAACGACTGCATTACCAAGTCTGCCTGGAAACCTAGGCAAGCCAAGTCTTTCAGTTCGTCACGGGTCATCGGACCAGTGGTATCTTGCGAGCCCACAGTGGTCATCTTCGGCTCGCAATACATGCCGGGGCGTACGCCATCCATGCCGCAGGCCTTGCCGACCATCTTCTGCGCCAGGGTGAAGCCTTTGCCGGTATCGACAGGCTGGTCGGGCAGGCGGAATACGTCTGAAGGCGCCAAGCCTAGCGACTCGCGCGCTTTACCGGTCAGGCCACGGCCGATGATCAGCGGGATACGGCCACCGGCGCGCACTTCGTCAAGAATCAGCTGAGTTTTTAGTTCGAAAGTGCTCAACACTTCATCGGTGCCGTGCTTGCACACTTTGCCTTCGTAGGGATAAACGTCAATGACGTCGCCCATTTCCAGCTTGGAAACGTCCATTTCTACCGGCAGTGCACCGGAATCTTCCATGGTATTGAAGAAGATAGGCGCGATTTTACCGCCGAAACAGAAGCCGCCAGCGCGCTTGTTGGGCACGTAGGGGATGTCGTCGCCGAAGAACCACAGCACGGAGTTAGTGGCTGACTTGCGTGAAGACCCGGTACCTACCACGTCACCTACGTAGGCAACCGGGAAGCCTTTGGCTTTGACGTCTTCGATCTGCTTGAGCGGGCCAGTGGTGCCTTGTACTTCAGGCACGATGCCTTCGCGCTCGTTCTTGAGCATGGCGTTGGCATGCAGTGGAATATCGGGGCGCGACCAGGCGTCCGGCGCGGGGGAGAGGTCGTCGGTGTTGGTCTCGCCCGGCACCTTGAAGACGGTAAGGGTTATCTTCTCGGCCAGTGCCGGCTTGGAGAGGAACCACTCGGCCTCGGCCCAGGACTGCATGACGTCCTTGGCCACCGCGTTGCCGGCCTTGGCGCGCTCTTCCACGTCGTGGAAGGCATCGAACATCAGCAGGGTGTGCTTGAGCTGTTCGCCGGCCTCCTTGGCGAGCTCGGCATCGTCCAGCAGCTCGACCAGGGTGGCGATGTTGTAGCCGCCTTGCATGGTGCCTAGCAGTTTAACGGCGTGAATTTTATCAATTAATGGAGAGGTGGCTTCCCCTTTAGCAATCGCGGTCAAAAAGCCCGCTTTTACGTAGGCGGCCTCATCAACACCGGGCGGAACGCGGTTGGTGATCAGGTCAAGGATGAATTCCTCTTCACCCGCCGGGGGCGCTTTGAGCAGCTCAATTAAGGCGGCGACTTGCTCGGCGGTTAGGGGCTTAGGTGGGACGCCCTCTGCGGCGCGTTCCTCGACATGTTGGCGGTAAGCTTCAAGCACGTTGGGGCCCTCTCATCTTCTTAGTAGTGATGAATCAGTGGTGCCGAACGACTACTAGCACGGTGGGTGAAGCGTTCGGACACGTGACAGACGCTTGACAAACAGCGTCTGGTGGATGAGAGGGATTCTACGGGAAACTGTCGACAATGTTAAGAAGCCAAGCTAAGTGCCTGCTTGTACTTTATGTTGAGGCGCTGATATTGAGCTCCTTTCTTGCGGCTTTTTTAGTTAATGTGCCCAAAATCTGAAAGTTTTTTACCAGCAGGGGTGTTTTGAGGTAAGCGCGGGTGTGATTATTGTGATGCCGCGTTACCATAGGCATACGATTAATTCGTTATTAAGTAACGTAGTGAAGTGGTTTAGGCGGTGTGTGGAGCGCCAAATAAGCTGGGCTTATATATTAGAAATATGCTATATGAGAATTGAGGCGCCATTAAATAAGTGGCCTTCGGATAGCTAGGGAACAAACGCCAACGGCGTTTATATGTTATACAATAGTGAGATAAGCGCTCGGTAGCGGTATTATGTCTATACAACTAATGGCACTAAAAACAGCAGATCACTCCCTTTCAGCGGATGATTTGCTACCAGAAAGTCTGCATCAGTTTCTTGCCTGCCCAACGCCTGATGCGTGGTTGCAGTGGGCGCTTGCCAATCCTGAAACGCTGCTGATTGACCATGCGCAGTGTGAGAAGAAGGCGGCTTCCACCGCGATGAGCTTGCTTTACCGCTATGTCGATCAGCCGCTTTTATTAAGCAAAATGTCTCAGCTTGCCCGCGAAGAGCTGCTGCACTTTGAACAAGTGGTGGGCCTGATGGAAAAGCGTGGTGTGGCCTATCATCACCTCACTGCCTCGCGCTATGCCGAGGGGCTGCGCAAACATTTACGCAGTAACGATCCTGAGCGCTTAATCGATGTACTGATTATTGGCGCATTAATTGAGGCACGAAGCTGTGAGCGTTTTGCCCGCCTTATCCCTTACTTAGACGAAGAACTGGCGAAGTTCTACCGCACGCTGGTGAAGTCAGAAGGGCGCCATTTTGAAGATTATCTGCTGTTGGCGCGCCAACAGACCGCTGAGCCGATTGATGACCGTATTGCCTTCTTTGTCGCACGTGAAGCGGAGCTGATGACGACTCCGGATACGGCGTTTCGTTTCCATAGCGGCGTGCCCGCTTAAGGCGCTGCTAGTTAGGCGGGATGTGTATCATGCGCGATGCTCAACAGACAGACCAGCTGACCTTGTTTGGTCACTTCTCCTTAACCCAGGGGGAGGATGTACTCACTCATTTCAATTACGACAAAGTTAAGGCCCTGTTGGTGTATCTTTTGTTGCATCGCCAGCCGGTCAATCGTGCGGCACTGGCTGAGCTGCTCTGGCCAGACCAGGGGCTTTCGTCAGGTCGTACCAACTTGCGCCACGCGTTGCACTGCCTGCGTCAGTCCATGGGTGATAACGCCGATCAGGTATTGAACGTATCGCGACAGACTATCGCCTTTCATTTACCTGCCCACTGGCAGGTAGATCTACATGACCTGCAGCAGTTGCTAGAAGGCCCCAAGGATTTAGAAACCCTTGAGGAGGTGATGTCATGCTACCAAGGCGATCTAATTGAAGAGTTGCAGTTGGCAAGTTGCAGCGAATTTCAGCGCTGGCTAGTGCAGGTGCGCAATGAGTGGCGTCAGCGGGTGATCCGGTTTGCCGAGCAAGTGCTCGAGGCTCATGACGAAACGCCAGACGACATGCTGGAAGGCCTGGTGAGCCGCTTTTCAGGCTATGGGCCTTTCCATGAACGTTTGGTGCGTCAACTGGCCGAAAAAAATCAAATGGCCGCTGCTCATGAACAGTACAACAGCTATTTGCAGTTGCTCGCGCTGTCGGGCCAGCAGCCGGAGCCCGGTTTCTTACAGTTGGCCAGCTACTGGTCGGACGGCCACCACGACCCGCGAGCCTTGTCGCCCCAGGGCGCTTTTTCTCGTGCACTGGCAGCCGATAGTAAGCCGCTGCGTGAAGATGAGATTGAGCTTCGCCAACTGTCGGTCATGGCGATTCGCTTACGTCTGAAAGGCGACTGGCAAGACCGGGCGGCAACTCGTAACTGTCTAGCGCTTCAGCTGGAACTATTGCGCTGGCTAGAGCAGCAGTGCCATCACTTAGGTGGCTTCTGGCTGCCTGGGGCCACCGGCGGTTTGGGACTGGCGTGTTTCGGCACCCACGGCCCTGCGCATCAGCTTGCCGAGCTGGTAGCGCTCTATGAACACTGCCGCCAAGCGCTGCCGCAGGAAACTCAGCGCCATTGGAGTGGGGAAGGGGAAGCGCCTTCGTTTGAGCTGGCGGCTGGGTTACATAGCGGCCGTGTGGTCTATCTGCCTGAACGCCAGTTGGCTGACCCGCTTGGCCAAGTCACACAGATCTCCCTTGAGCTAATGGGCGCTGCTGAAGGTAGTGAACTAGTGATTTCTCAAGAAGCCAGCCAGCACATGCCCCCGGCACTGGACCTGCAGCCGCGCTTGGTGTCGCGCTTGATGGCAAGCGATGGTCGAGTGCGCTTGCGGGCGCTGGTGTTAGGCCAGAATGAAGGCGGCCGGGATGCGCTGCCGCCCAGTCTGGTCGGCCGCGAAACGTCTCTGCGTACGCTGCGTGATGCGCTGGCAAGAGCGGGTATCGGCTTAAGGCAAAGTGTCTTGGTGCGGGGGGCCTCAGGCATGGGAAAATCGGCGCTGATGGTTGGTTTTCGTCAGCTTGAACTTAGCCGCGACGCCGCTATCTGTTGGCAGCCAACCACACGCTTGTCGGTGTTAGAGCCTTACGGGGTGGCCCGTTCTCTCTTGGCGTGGCATCTAGGCGCCACGCCTACTCAAGCAGCATTGTATGAGTTGCAGGCATCGTTGGGTGATACAGCGCTAGACGATGCTCGCCAACAGCTGTTGGAAGAGGCGCTGGGGGTTAGGGACGTTCAGGAAATTACTCAGCTTACCCAAAGCGGGGAAGCGGTAGAGTTGGTCGTGAAACTGCTGCACCGTCTGATCGACCAGCGCGCTGGCGCCCAGACTCTCGTCTTGATGGTTGATGATCTACAGTGGTTGGACGAACCCTCCTTCAAAGTATTGGCCGGTTTACAAGCTCGTCTGCCCATCAATACAGCCTTCATGCTGGTGGCCAGTCATCACGGTCGTGAAGCGCTACCAGTGAAGCTGCATTGGGATCAGCAAATTACCCTCGGCAAGCTCGATGCGCTGCAGTCGTCTCGGCTGCTCTCCCAGCTATCGCGCCGCTATCGTATGCATTTAAGCCCTCGACTGCGTAACCAAATTATTGAGCGATGCGATGGCGTGCCGCTCTATATGCAGGAGATTTGCCGTCGCCTGGATATGGATCGTCGCGAAGGGCGTAGTGTTCAGTTCGATGAATTGCCCAAAGGGCTGCTTGGCCTGCTGGCCAGCCGTATCGATCAGCTGGAAGGGGATCGGGAAATTGCCCATATTGCGGCGGTGCTGGGTAAACGCTTCCGCCTCGACTTCCTGGCTGAATGCAGCGGCTGGGATAAAGCGCGGATTTCTCAAGCCGTAGAGCATATGCGCCTGCTGGAAATTATTGAGCCGGTTGATAAAGAGAGCGGCGAGCACGAGTACCAGTTTAGCCATCAGCTACTACAAGAAGCGGCTTATCTCTCCTGCCCCCGGGATGTACGGGTCAAGCTGCACCAGCAGGTCGTTACGCTGATTGAAGAGCGCTTCCCTGTGTGGATCAGCCGCCATCCGGGGGATTTTGCCACCCATCTGCGCCGCAGCGGCCACTACGCTCGAGGCGCGCGCTATTTCGAACTGTCTGCTCGTGAAGCGCTGAAGGTGAGCGCGAACCGTACGGCGCTGCGGATGGCCGACTTCGGTTTGGCCAGTTTGCGCCACGTTGACCATGAAGTGGAGCGTGAGGTCAGCCTACTTACCGTGCGTGGGCAGGCAGCGTTTGCGCTGGAAGGCCATGGCTCGCCCACTGCCCACGAAAGCTTTGTGCGCGCCCGGGAGCTGCTGCGTCAATCCGGTGGTGATTCGCCGGACGACCCGGAAGATTTAGAACAAATTTTCCTAGTCAAGTGGGGGCTGTGGGTAGGCCGCAGCCAGCGCTACGCCCATGCCGATGCGTTTGCACTTGCCTCTACCTTGGCGGATATTGCCGAGCGTCTGGAAGACCCGCGCTATCGCCGTTTGGCCGACTATGCCCGGGCGCACTGTGAGTACTGGGCCGGACGAATTCAGCAGGCCCATGACCACCTGGATGAAATCGACCCGCTCAATGCGCAAATGATGATCGAGTGGCTGCCCTTCTCGGATCACCCGCAAGTGACAGCTGCCTGCTTCCAGGGCTGGGCACTCTGTTTACGTGGCGACTATCAGCGCGCCGAGCGTCACGTCTCGTCAGCCATCCGTCTTGCTGAGAAAATTGGTCATCCGGGAACGCTTGCCATGGCGTTAATGTTTGCCGCAGCGCTCTATCGCCAATTAGGGCATGTGCATCTTGCGGCACGCCATGCTGAGCGCGCGGCCGCCATGACGGGCACGCCGGACCTTCAGCTGTGGCAACTCTCCGCCCAAGGTGTGTTGGGTTGGCAGAGGGCCATGGCGGGGGATCACGCTGGTTTAGTTCAATTAAGAGATAGTCTGGACCAGATGGCTGAGCTGAATGGGCGAGATCGTTTCCAGCGCCCCGTCCTTTGGTACTCAGATGCCTGTATTGAACTTGGCGAGTTAAAGGCCGCCGAGGAGTATCTGGATCAGTGTTTGGTGATTGCCCGAGAGCGCACCACGCTCTTTTTGCCCGAGTTGGCGACTCAACTGGCCAGAGTGCGTGACTTGCTGGGGCACCCGGCCAGTGAAGTAAAGGCGCTTGCCGAAATGGCGATTGTGCAGTCACGGGAACACGGCAACCGCCATCAAGAGTTAGCGGCCTTGGAGCTTTGGCTTACGCGGATTTCACCCCATGATCAGCAGGCAAAAGAGGCGTTCCGTCGCCTATTGAGCGAGGTTAGCCACAGTGATGCACCGGTGCTGGTGCGCTGGGTTAGCCTACTGGGTCGCCGTTTGCCCCACTCGCTGAGTGCTGAAAACGAGGCTTAAACGTTTAGCGAGTGCTCTCTTCTAGCCACGACAGCGTGGCGAGCGCCTCATCGCGGTGCTCGCCACACACGGTGGGGTCATAATCGAACTGCCCGCACACCATCGGGCGCAGCGGGCTGCCAAACAGCGTGCATAAGTTGTTGGCGTCGAGTTGAACGCAGCGCACCCCCGCCGGTTTGCCCTCGGGCATTCCGGGTATCGGCGATGTAATAGACGGAGCTATACAGCAAGCGCCGCAGCCTGCTCGGCATGTGGCGCTGCTGTCACTGGTGATCAACTCACTCATGGGCTCGCTTGTGCTGTCGCGCCTTTGTCGATTCCTTCAAAGGCGTATACGTGAGTGGCGATCCCCGTTTGCTTGGCGATCTGATCGGCCAGCCAGAGGGCAATATTTTCTACCGTCGTGGGCTTTGGCAGCACGCTACAGCGCTCAGATGGCAAGGTGATTGAGAAGCTGCCTTGGGCTGCTTCATAGCGGCAGGTGAGCTGTGACTCGCTATGCTCTGCTATATCTGCCTCTTCCAAAAGATAACGATTATCCAGCCACGCTCCCCATTGCTGTTCCAACTGCGGCTGTCGCTGTTGTTCCTGGAAGATATGCAGGCGAGAGCGATGCCCGTGGGCAATGCGCTGGCAGTTACCCGAATGACGTTTTAATCCATGGCTATAGCCATAGGCAGTACCATTGATAAGCTCATCGCTTAGCGTGAGCGTCACGCGTTCAACATTGGCTGGCCGCTGCTCGGTGAGTTGGGCGCTGAGGTGCTGAGTCACCCGTTCTAGAGTGATCGATGCCCAGGGAAGCAGGGTAAATGCCTCTGTCGGTCCACGAACTTCCATCACGTAGGGCGTGGTGGTGCGAATGCAGAGCCCTTCATCGCATTCGCTGACCTCAACACCGGGTGCTTGGGTGGGCACCAGTAGGGTGTGGTCCAGTCCGCTATCCAGGGTGCGTTTGATCCACGGCTTTACTTCACCGAAGTCGAACAGCATTCCGTCCTCGCCTAGTTCACCCTCTAGTTGAGCATCCACTTGCCAGCTACAGCCAACCAACCCTTTCGTGGGGCACCAAAGAGAGACATCGATATGGGTCAGATGATTAACAAATAGCGCCATTACTCGAATCCTGCGATTTTGTGCGTTTGCAGTGACAGCCGCCACTGTGGGTTGGCCATGCAGTACGCGGTGGTGGCCTGAACGGTCGCTGCGCCGTCGGTGGCAATACTCTTTTGAGCGACGGCACTGAGATCCATCGGCTGTAAAAAGAAGTGGCTAAAGGCGAGGTGAGAAAACTGCTCCGGTGGCGCATCGGCCTGGGGGAAAACCAGTTTCAACTCATCGCCTTGGGTGATCGCTAGCGGGTTGCTACCCTTAGGGCTAACGCAGAGCCAGTCAATGCCCGCAGGAGCGGGCACCGTACCGTTGGTTTCCACTGCCACTTCGAAGCCTTCGCTATGCAGCGTGGCAATGAGCTCGGTATCGAGCTGTAGCAGCGGTTCGCCGCCGGTAAATACCACGTATGGCACGGCGTTGTTAGCTTCCTGAGGCCACAGCGCTTTGATGTGTTCTGCCAGCGCCTGGGCTGTGTTAAACCGGCCGCCATTAACTCCGTCGGTACCGTTAAAGTCGGTGTCGCAAAAGGTACATTTTGCGTTCGCTCGATCTATTTCCCGGCCTGACCAAAGATTACAGCCTGTAAAACGGCAGAACACGCTGGCACGACCTGCCTGGGTGCCTTCACCCTGTAAGGTGTAGAAGGCTTCTTTAACGTGATACATCAGTGCGCCACCTGTGAAGTGTCGATGGCGTAGTCGAGAGGATCGACGCTGTGGTTAGCCGCAAAGGCGGCCAACCGCTCGCGACAGCTACCGCACTGGCCGCAGGCAAGCTCGCGGCCCTCATAGCAGGTCCAGGTCTGGCGATAATCCAAGCCCATGCTCAGCCCGTCGCGAAGAATATCCGCCTTGCTGGCATGCAGGTAAGGGGCATGCAGCGCAACAGGCTCAAAGTTGGCAATGCCAGCTACGTGGTTCATGGCTTCCACAAACTCGGGGCGGCAGTCGGGATATAGGATGTGATCGCCGCCGTGGGCGCCATAATCCACACGGCTGGCACCGATATTGACTGCCTTGGCAATGGCTAACGACAGCAGAATCATGTTGCGATTGGGCACCACGGTGCTGTGGAGCGAGTCGGCATCGTACTCCCCTTGAGGCATGGTCAACGCAGCGTTGGTCAATGCCGAGTTGTCGATCAGCCCGTGGATGGCGCGAATATCGACGACCTGATGAGGGATGGCCAAGGACTCACATACCTGACGTGCAACGTCCAGTTCACGACGGTGGCGCTGACCGTAATCGAAGGATAGCGCATGGACAGCGAGGCCCTCGCGTAGCGCACGGTGAAGGACGGTATAGGAGTCCATGCCGCCGGAGTAGATGACGACGGTGGATGGCGCCTGGGCGCCGGATGATGCAGTGGATGACATGCTGGGTACTCATGGTCGGAGAATTTATGTCGTGCCTGCCCAAGCAGCAGGGCGGTGTTCCGGGGTCCGGTCCGGAAGGCGGGCAGTTTACGCAATGCCGCGCTTGCTGACCAGTGTTCTGGGTGGTGGCATCCGGTGTGCCAAGGGAATTGGCGTGATAAGCTACTCATCTACAGCCGCTAGAGATGGACGCATGGCCACCATAGAACATAGTGAAATCGTTAGAGCCTCCCCGGAGCGCGTATTTGACTTGTTACGCCGAGTGGAAGATTTTGCGGATTATTCGGACCTGATACGCTCGATCGATCGTCTTGGCGAAAACCGCTACCGCTGGCACGTGCGGGCAGTGGGCATGGATTGGGCGTTTGACGTGGAGGTAACCGATATCGATCCTCCAACGGTGCTGGCCTGGGAATCCCTGGAAGGTGTCAAAAACCAGGGGCGCTATCAGCTGCGTGCCGTACCCGAAGGGACTGAGGTGTCGCTGACGCTGAGCTATGACATCCGCAATCGTCTGATGGAAAAAGCGGTGAACAAGGCGGCCAAACCGCTGGTCGGAAAGGTCAGTCGACAAATTCTCGAGCGGGTTGAAGCACGCCTCAATGCGTAAATTATCTCTCTATTCCTGGCGTTGGGCGGCCGCGTTTGCGGTGGCTGCCATGCTGGCCTACATATGGCTTTGGTACTCTCCGGACCTGATGGCGGTGAAACGCTGGGCCGCGACCATGTCTCATCATCCCGTGGTCGTGGTGACGGTCATGCTGACCATGGCGGTCACCCTGGCGATTGGCTTGCCTGGCAGTATTGGACTGTGGTTGATTGCCCCCTTTTATCCCCCCTTGGTCGCTACGGTGATGTTGACCATCAGCAGCGTCGCGGGTGCCTGGGGAGCCTATCTGCTTGCTGCACGGGTCGGCGAGCGTTGGCAGCCCAAGGGGCTGACCCTCAAGGTCATGGACACGCTGAAAGCGCGTAGCGATCTGCTGACGCAATGTGCCATGCGTGTGTTGCCGGGCTTTCCACATTCAGTGATCAATTTTGCGGCAGGCTTGGGGCATATTGCCCTGGGGCGTTATCTGCTGGCTGCAGCCTTGGGGCTGGCCGTGAAATGGGCTGTCTACAGCAGTGCCATTTACGGTGCGCTGGAAGCCATCGAAGAAGAAGACCCGCTGCAGATGGACGTACTGCTGCCGCTTCTGGCGTTGACGGCTTTGTTGCTGGCGGGGGCCTGGTACCGGCGCCGCCTGGAAGCGGCGCAGGAGCAGGCGTGATGCGAAGGCCTATTCGGCTTTGTGCATCGAGGCATCCAGATGATCGACGACCTCGGCCCAGTCGGCATCTTCTTCAACTGCTTCGCGTAGAAAATCAGCTTGGCCCTCATTCCAGCAGGGGGCGTCTGCCAGTGGCATCTCCTTTGGCAGCGGTGAGTGCCGCTGAATAAAGCGTTCGATGGATTCAGCATCCGAGCGTAACCCTAACTGCTCAAATAGTTCGCTAAAGTGATGTACCGGTTGATCCATAAGTGGCTTCCTATCCAGTGGGTGGTTAATACACGTTAAGGACATTGTTTAACCATAGCGGGAATAATCCACTATGCCAGTGTAGTACTGGCTAGATCATTTAACGTTCGCCCACTAGCGTCGTTAAAAACCGTCGCCTCTGATCCTCTAATGAAATTGGTTGCGCTAGTACATGCACCAGTTTGGTGTAGGCGGCCTCGGGCGTCATGTCATCGCCGGATAGCACCCCAGCATTGTTGAGACCGTGCCCTGCTGCATAAGCTCCCATATGCACACTTCCTTGTGGGCATTGGCTGATGGCGGCGATGAGTTTGCCTTCTCCGCTCGCCTTGGCAATCACCTCTAGTAGTGCGGGATTATCCGGTAAGTTGCCTGCGCCCCATAGCTGTAGCAGCGCGCCTTTCACGTTTGGATGGCTAAGCCACGCCTCTAATTGCCAGGGCGCTATGCCAGGCCATAGGGTAATGCGAACCACCTCGCCATTGGCGACAGGCTGGTAGTCCACCAGCTCAAAGCGCGGAGCCCCGCGCTGCTGGTAAGACAAGCCGCGGCTGGGGAACAGAATAAAGTCGTCGCCGATGCGCTCGCCCAGCAGTGGGTAGCTGGGTGATGAAAACGCCTCGACAGCCTCGCTGTGCTGTTTGATGGCGCGCGTGCCTCTGAGCAGGCGGTTGGCAAAATAAATGGCCACTTCCTGCAGTTCGGGATGGGCAGCAAATCGTAGAGCGCCGTAGAGATTTTGTAAGGCATCGCTGTTAGGAGCCTCTAGGGGAGCCATGGCACCCGTCAACACCACAGGCCTATCTAAGCCCTGCAATTGGTAGGCTAAGCTAGCGGCGGTCCAACTTAGCGTGTCGGTACCGTGAATTACCACAAAACCACGATGCTCTGTAAAGCGCTCGGCGATGTCGGCGGCTAACTGCTGCCATGTTATTGGGGTCGCCGCGCTGGAATCAATCAGAGGTGAGTAGCTGATGACATCATAAGCAGGGAGCATTTGTTGGTCCCGCAACGGCAGCTGGCTCAGTGCGCTGGCCAAGCGTTTAGGAAAATCACCGGCAGGTGAGAGCCCGTTAGCCTGAGGCTGCATGCCGATCGTGCCGCCGGTGTAAATCACAAGCAACCGCTCTTGGCTGCTTTGAGCATCTGCAAGGAGAGGAGCCTGGCTCATCGCTGTATCCTGTTGAAAGCTAAGAAGTAGTTAGCGGTGATATACCTGTAGTTGGCCGCTTTGGTCATCAAGCTGCCGTTTGCGTCCCGCAAAGAACGCAAAGCCGCAGCAAACGCCGATCAATCCAATCAGTAGCCAAGCAATATGCTGCGTGGTAGCACCGGCTTGGAGCATCAGACCAACCCCAAAGGGCCCCAGTGCGGCCAGGGTATAGCCGCCCCCTTGCACCAAGCCAGAAAGCTGGCCTGCAAGGCGTTCGTTCGCGGTTCGCAGTACCAATAAGCTTAATGCAAGGCTAAAACTTCCACCTTGCCCAAGCCCCAGCAACACGGCACCGGGCCATCGCCATGCCAACGGAGCGGCTAACAGCATGACAAGCCCTAGGGCGGTACATACCAATACCAACAGCAGGGCCGGGCGCTGGTCGTGATGCAATCGCGCAATCCAAGGCGCACTCAGTGCTGAGACCAGTTGGCACATAATGGAAACGGCCATCGTCCAGCCAGCGGTTGCCTCGCTGTATCCGCGCTCAATCAGAAGAGTTGGCAGCCAGCCGAAAACGATATATGCCATGGAAGATTGAATGCCCATAAAGAGCATCACCTGCCAGGTTAGCGGCTGCCTGAGTAGCGACACGAGGGGGATGCCGGTGGGCAGGTTAAGCGTTGGTTTTGGCGCAGGAGATGGTGCATAGCTGATCCATACGATGAGTGTAGCTAGTGCGAGCAGTGACCAACTGACTAGGCTGGCTTGCCAGTTGCCCAGCCACTGCATTAACGGCACGCTGAGCCCAGCGCCTAGAGCGCCCCCCAAGCAGAGTGCCATGGTGTAGAGCCCGGTGAGCAAATCCGCATTTTGAGGCAGCTCACGCTTGACTAGCGCGGGTAACAGCGTGCCCGCCAAGCCAATAGCACTACCGGCCATGGCGGTACCTAGATAAAGCAATCCAGGAAAAGGCAAAACCCGTAACAGCAAGCCGCTGGCCAGCAGGAGTAATGCGGCACTAAGTGCACGCTCACTCCCTATACGGTTGCCAATCATTGGTGCCAAGGGGGCGGTTAAGCCAAGAAAAAGAACGGGGAGCGTGGTTAGCAAGCCCGCCGCTGAGGCGGAAAGCCCCGCATTTTCTTGCAGCCGACTTAGCAGGGGGGCGACCGAGGACATGGCAGGGCGTAAATTTAGCCCCACCATAAACATCAGCAAAATGAATCGGCAAGCGTGGCGTGAGATCATGAAGCGGCGCTTATTTTAAGTAGGGGCGAAGGTCGCCTCGCACCGCATCTAGCAAGGTGATGAAGTGATAATCTTGCGTGGTATCCAAGCAATCAACACGTGCCTGGGTACGCATGCCTTTATTGATATCAAGCTTGTCGTAAATTTCCAGCGTTAGCTTGCGTGCCGGTTTATCACCTGGCGCGATGATGCCATCTTCTAGGGTAAAAGTTTCCAATAGTGTGACCCGAACGCGGGTGCTGTTGCCTTCGCTTAGTACGCGCCGTACAAATAACCAACCTTCACAGGGGAGTGAGGCGTTATCGCGTTCGCGTAAAAACAGAGTGCGATAACAGGCACCTTCGTTTGAGGCTTTTTCAGCCATGCTGCGATAGGCCTGCAAGACCTGATTAGCTGAGGCGCGGGCGTCCTCTAGGCGCTGAGAAATACCTTGATGCTCGCGGCTGAGTTGCTCCTGACGCTGAAAAGTCAGCCATTGACGATAATCTGCCATGAGTTGTGAAGACGCCATAATCACTCCATGAATTAATTCAGCAAAAACGCCGGAATAAGCGAGGCGCTACCTTCGCATATTCCGGGCGTTCGGGCTACCGGCGAGTGCGACGGCGGCGCTCGCCACCAGCATTGGCAGCTTGGCCGCCAGGCTTGCGGTTAGCCCTTGGCTGGCGCTGGCCGCGGCGGCCATTCTCGATCGGTTCTGGCTTGGCGTTGGGGTCTGGCTCAAAGCCTGGCTCAATATGTTTCGGCAGCGTTTGATTAATCAGGCGCTCAATGTTTTTGAGTAGGCCGTGTTCATCGACACACACCAAAGACACCGCTTCGCCATTGCTACCCGCGCGCCCTGTGCGCCCAATACGGTGGACATAGTCTTCAGCCACGTTGGGCAGATCGAAATTCACCACGTGAGGAAGTTCATTAATATCTAGCCCGCGTGCCGCAATATCGGTGGCTACCAGCACTTGTAGGTCGCCGCTCTTGAAAGCACCCAGCGCCCGAGTACGTGCTCCTTGGCTTTTGTTGCCATGGATCGCCATCGCGGGAATATCCTGCTTGGAGAGCTGTTCAGCGAGCCGGTTAGCGCCATGCTTGGTGCGGGTAAACACCAGCACCTGGAACCAGTTGTGGCGCTGGATCAGATGGGCCAATAGATCGCGTTTTTTGTCGCGATCAACGCGGTAGATGGCCTGCTCAATTTTTTCTGCCGTGGTGTTGCGTGGAGCCACTTCGATGAGGGCAGGGTTATTCAGCAGTTGCTGGGCCAGCGTTTGGATCTCGTTAGAGAAAGTGGCAGAAAACAGCAGGTTTTGGCGCTGTTTCGGCACCAGACGCAATAGCCGTTTGATATCGTGGATAAAGCCCATGTCTAGCATACGGTCGGCTTCATCTAACACCAGAATTTCAATGGCGGAGAGGTCGACATGCCCTTGCTGGTGCAAATCAAGCAAGCGCCCAGGGGTGGCTACTAGAATGTCCAGGCCGGCTCTTAAAGCGTCGACTTGGGGCTGCTGGCCCACGCCACCAAAAATAATGTGTGAACGTAGTGAGAGGTGCTGCCCATAAGCAGCCACGCTTTCCCCCACTTGTGCAGCCAGTTCGCGGGTGGGTGTGAGGACCAGTGCGCGAACCTGGCGTTTGCCAGGGCGTTTGCCATTTGCCAAGCGCTGTAGCATCGGTAGCGTAAAGCCAGCGGTTTTGCCGGTACCGGTTTGTGCGCTGGCAAGAAGGTCGCGACCTTCAAGAACGATGGGGATGGCCTGTTGTTGAATAGGCGTAGGCTGTGTATAGCCCTGCGCAGTTACCGCGCGCAATAAATCGTCATGCAGACCAAGATCAGAAAAACTCATGCGTTCTCCGCAATCGCATAGCAATCGGCGCCACTAGCTCGGCGGCGTTGCTAGGCGTAATGTTCAAAAAGCGAGGATGGTACACCGTCGCGGCAGCGAAGTTTGCCAGATAATACGCTGTGCCGCGACGGGCATTTATACGTCTTGTAACGCCATACCAGGCATAACAAGGGGGTGACAGGGTAGCGCTGACAGTGATGTCATTTATTGGCAAAGAGTGTAGCACGAAAGTCTCACACCAATGCTGTTCCCCTAGCGATTGCAATAAAGGTTTAGAAGTAGCCGCCTTGTCGAACCTGCTGAGCAATTTGTGCAGCAACACTCTCCCAGCTTTCGCCCAACGAACGG
Source organism: Halomonas sp. Ps84H-12 (assembly GCF_024124725.1). Classification (NCBI taxonomy): domain Bacteria; kingdom Pseudomonadati; phylum Pseudomonadota; class Gammaproteobacteria; order Oceanospirillales; family Halomonadaceae; genus Halomonas; species Halomonas sp. Ps84H-12. Next base: position 143,416 of record NZ_JAMXSJ010000005.1, read on the forward strand.
ACCAGGGCAGGGTAGCCATCCTGTTCAAGAGTGGTTTCTGCAGTGAAGCTTTTGAGTGCGAGCAACTCGCCATCGGTATCTCGAAGCTGCCACTGGCCGCTGGCTACCGCGACACCGTCAAAGCGGCCTTGGAATTGATCCACTTCCATGGACAGGGTGAGCGCCCCAGGGCTGCTACCTTCTGCTCGTACCACTTGCACGCTGGGTAACTGATCTGCCAATTCGGCCCGTAAGGCGCGTTCAAGCTGGCGCCCAATACCCTCCGCCCACTGGTGCTCCCGCGCTTCGTTTAACGTGATGTCGTCTAACTGCATCACAATCCCGTCCACGTCTAAATAGTGGGCTAGTCGAGGTGTGCGCACTTGCAGTGTGGCCTGGGCGTTAGCCGGTGCGTTCACTGCTGGGCTGGCAGGAAGCATATAGCGTGCAGGGGGAGAGACACTGCTAGCGCAGGCGGAAAGCAGCAAGCTCAAACTGATGATCAGCAGTAGTAGCGGTAATCGGCGTAACATGACGTTCAATCCTTCTTAACGGGGAGCACGAGGAATCGGGTCCTGCGTTTCTAAATTGTCGAACAGCAGCGCGCGTGGGTTCTCGTTCAGCGTCCGAGTGAGCGGTTGTAGGTCACGCATCAGCCGATCCAAACGCTCAATGGCGCCGGTAAGCTCTTGATAGGCGGGCGATGAAGGCGAGACCCCTTGAAGGGTGCTGCGCAGCTCTTCCAGCGTGCCGTTGAGGTTGCTCCCGATGGCTTGCGTTTCTGGATCATTGAGCAACTGATTGATAGACGCGCTGACTGCACGCACTTCGTTCAGTACACTTTCAGAAGCTTGCAGGTTGCGGTCCAGCCCGGCTATCAAAGGTTCTACTTCCAAGGCGTTTAGTTTTTCAAGCAGGCTAGTCACCTGAGCCTGAATCTGTGCAAAACCGCCCGCTACCGTCGGGAATACGGTCCGCTCGGAGAAAACTTCCGCGACGTATTCGTCGGTAAGGTCACGCCGGAAGTTAAGGTCCACAAACAGCGCACCCGTTAACAGGTTGCCATTCTTGAGTGATGCCCGAAGGCCTAGGCCGAACATGCGCTTAAAGCGGTTATCCCACTCCTCCAGGTCGATATCGGTGTTTTCGATCCCTAAGCGTTGTGGTTCGATGCGGATGAGCACAGGGATGGCGAAACGAGCCCGCGAATCGGGCTGTGGCGCCGTAAAATTCCAGGGTACTGCTGCCACGGTACCAATTCGGACGCCACGAAACTCGACCGGTGCGCCTCGTGATAGCCCGCGAACCGTGTCATCAACAAGCAATACATACTCTAGATAGCGGTTAAATGTGCCTTCCCGGGCAGTATCTTCATCAGCATAGAGGTTAAAACGTGTATTGGCTTCTACCGGCTTACCCATGGGAAGATCTTCAGGCACACCAAAGGTGACACCGCCACCCAGCAGAGCTTCCAGCGATTCTACGTTGACCCGCACGCCGTCAGCATCCAGGCGGAAGTCCACTCCGCTAGCGGTCCAGAAGCGGGTGCTATCGGTCACGAGCTGGGCGTAGGGTTCTTCGATAAATACTTGGTGGTGCATGGTACGTGTGTCTGCATCGAAGCGAGCGTCTTCTACGCGCCCTACCGTGTAACCTTGATAAGAGACGGGATCCCCAACACGCAGCGAATTGCCTAATTGGCTGACAAGGCTAATTTGTAATCCTGCTTGCCCAGCAGGCGCGACCGGTGGGAGATCGCTTACCTCAAACTCCCGCTTAGGCTCCTCTGATTGCCCAGGCTCAAGCTGTATATAAGCCCCCGAGAGTACCGTGCCCAGGCCGCTGATGCCTTCGCGACCAATGCGCGGCTTGACGACCCAAAAGCGACTGTCTTCGCGGAGCATGGCTTCGGCTTCGGGTTGAATTTGAGCCATCATCACCGCGTGAGACAGGTCATCAGACAAACGAACGCTCTGTACGCGGCCAATCTCAACATTGCGGCTGCGGATCAGCGTACTGCCCGCCTCAATACCTTCTGCGCTGTCCATGGTCAGCGTCACCATGGTGCCCCGGCTTGAGTAGTTATCATAAACCAGCCACAGCCCAATAATGACGGCCACCAAAGGAACTATCCAAATAGGCGATAGCCGAGTTTGTGGCGACGATTTTGCTTTATGTAACTCATTGTTTTCAGCGTTTGAGGTATTCTGAGGTGTTGAATCATTAGCCATCAACAGGTTCCTTGGTGGCCGCTTTACGGCGAAGAGGGCGTGGAGTGTGGGTATCCCAGATTAAACGAGGGTCAAATGTCATGGCAGCCAGCATGGTGAGCACTACGACGGCACCAAAAGCTAGCGCGGCAGGACCTGGTGTAATCGACATTAATGACCCAGCGCGGATGAGGGCGACCAAAATGGCCACGACAAATACGTCAACCATTGACCAGCGTCCAATAAATTCAGTTAATCGATAGAGGCGGGTACGGCTCTGTGCGTTGAGCTCGTTGCTGCGCTTAATCATCAAGCATAGCCATGCGAGTGCCACCAGTTTGCCAACAGGCACAATCACACTGGCGATAAAAATCACCGCAGCCACCGGCCAGGACCCCATTTGAATGAGCTGGACAACGCCGCCAACGATAGTGGAGGGTGCTGAGCTGCCTAAACTGGTAGTGGTCATGATGGGGTAAAGGTTGGCGGGTATATACATGATGCTAGCTGCAAAGAGAAGCGCCCAGGTGCGCTGTAAGCTATGTGGTAGGCGCTTATGCAGTTTTTCATGGCAGCGAACACAGCGTTCTTTTCCATACTGAATGCGATTAATCAATCCGCAGGTAGGGCAGCCAGTGACATGCTGGCTAGCAGCGGTGGTGCCAGTGAGCGTGCCTTCAGGAGCAAGGGGTTCGCCTTCCAATGAGAACCACATCCAGTCAGCGTCAATGGACTGCACCGTCATTAATAACAGTATGGCGAACAAGCAGAATGCCCAAAAGGAGATGCCAAGTTCAATCTGCGCCATGCCAGCAACTTTAATTAAGCTTACCAGTGCGCCGATGATGAATACATCGGCCATCATCCATGGGGTTAGATGTGCCAGGGAGCGGGCAATGTCACGGCTAAAAGGCATAGGGCGAGACTGCAGTAAGCCAAACTGAAGCCAGACGACGCTTACAAGATATACGGCGGGCAGCACGACAATAGTCATCATGACCGCAATAGCTACTATCGGCTGGTGGAAAGCAATCAGCGTGGTGGCGGTCTGCGATAGATCAATGCGGTTGCCAACACCGCTAACGCTGAAACTGACAAAAGGAAAAGATACCGCGACTATTAATGCGACCAATGAGGCTAACGCTAGCGCCATACTGCGCTGAGCAGGATAACGGTGGCGCTTCACTAACACATGCGAGCAGCGAGGGCAGGTGGCTTTTTCACCAGAGTTCAGGGGGGGGAGCGCAGATACCCAGTCACATTCATGGCACGCACGCAAACGCCTTCGCTGGGTGCGAGTTTCAGGGGGGGAGCAATCAACCTGGGGTGTATTAACCGGCAGCGAAGGCCGTTTCATAAAGGCGTAATGGGGCAACAGCAAACTCTCTGTGCATAATACGGTTAGAACCAATACGATGGTATATCGTGTGTGTCAACCTAGGTAACCTGATAACTACTTGCAAACAGTACTTGACCAAATACCAGAGTTAGACAAGGATGCAGCCGCGATAGTGCCTAACATTATGACATCAAGGAACTGAAATGTTACTTGCCTTTATTGCTGTGGTAGTAGGCTTGGTCCTGCTCATCTGGAGCGCAGAAAAATTTATTGATGGCGCTGCGGCAACTTCGCGGTGGCTGGGGCTGTCGCCGCTGCTGATTGGTATGTTGGTAATCGGTTTTGGTACTTCTGCACCGGAAATGATGGTGTCGGTGCTGGCAGCGATGCAAGGCAACCCAGGCTTGGCGGTGGGGAATGCGTACGGTTCCAACATTGCCAATATTGGTTTGGTTTTGGGCTTTATCGCACTTATCTCTCCGTTAGCTGTTCATTCAGGTGTTATCCGTAAAGAAATGCCCCTGTTGGTAGCGGTGATGCTGCTTACCGGCTATATGCTTTTCGACGGTTGGATTTCCCGTGCTGAAGCTATTGTGCTGCTAGTGGCGCTGGGCATATTTATGGCGATCAGCATTATTCGTTCTCGAGGTCAGGAGGATGATCCGTTGTTGGGTGAAGTGACCGAAAGTCTTGATAGCAACCCGATGTCGCGCGGTAAGGCCATCATGTGGACGCTGATTGGCTTGGTGCTGTTGATTGCCAGTTCGCGGCTGCTGGTATGGGGAGCTGTCGAGATCGCGGTAGCTTTCGGAGTCAGTGATTTAATTATCGGTTTAACCGTAGTCGCCGTAGGTACTTCTTTGCCGGAACTGGCTTCTTCAATCAGCGCACTGCGGCGTAAAGAGCACGATATGGTGCTGGGCAACGTGGTGGGCTCCAATCTGTTCAATAGTTTGGCCGTGGTAGGGTTGGCGGGTGTCATCACACCTATCGAAGTGGGTCGTGAGGTGCTGGTGCGTGACTGGAGTGTCATGACCTTTATGACGCTTATGATGGTGCTCTTCGCATTTTCTTGGCGTGGTCGCCCACGGCGTATCAACCGCGTTGAAGGCGGTGTTCTCTTCGCCATTTTTATCGCCTACACAGGCTATATGGTCAGCATTGTGGTGATGTCTTAAACGATTGCACCGAAAAATGGTGGTTTGTCTGAGGAGTATGCGTCAATGCGACACAGCTTTTCAGGCAAACTATCGCTGTATAACGGCGCTCGAAACGTTAAACTACAACACATGTAAAGAATAAGCTTAGTGCTTATAACTAAAATGCAGCGCCATTAAGGCTCAACTAAGCTTGTGACACCCATTGATGGGATTTTAATCCAGGTCTTAGGAGCGTGTGATGGAACTCGACCCCCTTTTACTATCGCGAATGCAGTTCGCCTTCGTTGTATCGTTTCATGCGATTTTTCCGGTCTTCACCATCGGTCTGGCGTCTTACATAGCGCTGCTTCATGGGCTGTTCTTCAAGACCAACAACCCCGCTTGGGACCGCCTGGCACTGTTCTGGACCAAGGTGTTTGCCGTGGTTTTCGGAATGGGCGTCGTCTCCGGGATCGTCATGTCTTTCCAGTTTGGCACCAACTGGAGCAACTTCTCCCAGGCGGCCTCCAACTTCCTCGGGCCGGTGCTCAGCTACGAGGTCGTTACCGCTTTCTTCCTTGAGGCGGCATTCCTCGGTGTCCTGCTCTTTGGCCGAGGCAAGGTGCCACAAGGGGTTCACCTGTTTGCTGCCATCATGGTGGCGATCGGTACTTTCATTTCGTCGTTCTGGATTCTTTCTGCCAACAGCTGGATGCATACGCCGGCAGGGGTAGAACTCATCGACTATCGGTTCCACGTGGTTTCCTGGACCGAAGCGATATTCAATCCCTCCTTTCCTTACCGCTTCGCGCACATGGCCATGGCATCTTTTCTGACCGGTGGCTTCGTGGTGGCCGGTGTGAGTGCCTGGTTCCTGCTGCGTGGTCGCGACCCGGAAGCCAACCGTCGAGCGCTTTCCATGTGCCTTTGGTTGCTGCTGTTTCTGGCGCCAGCCCAGGCGGTCGTGGGGGACTTCCATGGTTTGAATACTCTGGAGCACCAGCCGGCCAAAGTGGCGGCCATGGAAGGGCATTGGGAAACCTCTGGCAACGTTCCGTTGCTGCTGTTCGCCATTCCGGACCAGGAAGCGCAAACCAATCGCTTTGAAATCGGTATCCCCAATCTTGCCAGTCTCATACTGACCCACTCTACGGATGGGGTTATTCAGGGGCTGAATGAATTTGCTCCTGAAGAGCAGCCACCGGTCTGGATCGTCTTCTGGGCGTTCCGCGTGATGGTAGGGATCGGACTGTTGATGATTGCCACCGCCCTGATAGGACTGTTGCTGCGTCGCAAAGGCAAATTCCATCAGCACACCGGGTTCCTCAAGACGCTGGTGTACATGATCCCCATGCCGTTCGTCGCCGTGCTGGCTGGTTGGATCGTGACCGAGTCAGGACGTGCCCCATGGCTGGTATACGGCATGATGACCCATGCGGAAGGCGTTACGCCTTCGCTAACCGGCCCCATGGCGCTGTTTACGCTGGTGGGCTACGTGCTGGTGTACGCGGTGGTGTTCTATGCCGGTATCTACTATCTGACCCGCGTGGTGCGTAACGGCATGCTGCCCAAGGAAGAGCGTGAAGCGGCAGGCGACAATTTCAGACGCCCCATGCGTCCACTGTCGGCCACGGAAACTCCCTTTGATGACGATGTCGACCCGGTGAGGAACTGAGACATGGAAATGTTTGATCTGACGATAATTTGGGCAGGCATTATCGGGTTCGGACTGATGATGTACGTGCTGATGGACGGTTTCGATCTGGGGCTTGGGATTCTGTATCCCTTCGCCCCGGACGAAGACGCCCGGGATGTGATGATGAACTCCGTGGCGCCGGTCTGGGACGGCAACGAGACCTGGCTGGTGCTGGCGGGTGCCGGTTTGCTCGGGGCTTTCCCGCTGGTCTATTCGGTCTTCCTGCCCGCACTCTATATTGGTGTGTTCTTGATGCTGGCGGGGCTTGTTTTCCGGGGTGTGGCCTTCGAGTTCCGCTTCAAGTCCCGGCGCAATCGTCGCTGGTGGAACCGCGCCTTCTGCTGGGGCTCCGGCGTGGCCGCTTTCGCTCAAGGGGCGGTGGTTGGTGCTTACATTCAGGGGTTTCATGTCGAAAACTTTGCCTTTGCAGGTGGCGCTTTCGATTGGCTGACGCCATTCTCGGTACTGACCGGCTTCGGCCTGATGGCAGGTTATGCGTTACTGGGAGCCACCTGGCTGATCTTGAAATCCGAGGGCCACATTCAGGAGTGGGCGTACAAGATCACCCCGCTGCTGTTGGCGCTGGTACTGGGCGTCTTCGGTATCATCAGCATCTGGACTCCGTTCGTGAATCCGGTGGTCTGGGAGCGCTGGTTCGGTCATTTGCAACTGATCTGGGTGTTCCCGGCATTGGCGCTGCTGTCGGCTTTCATGGTGTATCGCTCCGTGAAACGTCGTGACGAGGGCATTCCCTTTGTAGCCACCATCGGCATCTACGTGTTCACTTACCTGGGGCTGATCGTCAGCAAGTGGCCCATCATCGTGCCCCCCAACTACACGCTGTGGGATGCCGCTTCCGCTCCTGAATCTCAGCTGTTCCTGCTGATCGGTGTGCTGTTCGTCATTCCGATCATCCTGACCTACACCGCCTGGACCTACTGGGTCTTCCGCGGCAAGGTGCGTGTAGGAGAGGGGTACCACTGATTCATGCCCCCTCCTGCGGCCCAGTCAAATTCGTTGACGCCGCGCCGTTGGCTGAGCACGCTGGCTCGTCGTGAGCGTGCTCGGCTGGCGCTGGCGGCGTGCTTCGGCGTGCTGTCCGGCGCTCAGACGATCTTGCTGGTGGTCGGGTTGGCGTGGTCGATCGAGCAACTGGTCGTTCATGGCCGCTCACCTGTCACGCTGGTGCCCGTGCTGCTCGGCCTGGTGGTCGCCGTGGCGTTGCGCTCACTGTTTCTTGCCCTACAAGAGTCGTTGAGTGCAACTGCCAGCTTGCGCATCCGTCAGTATGCTCGGGAGCAGGTCTTGAACAAGGTCGCCGCGCTAGGCCCGGTCTGGATGACGCGGCAGCAGAGCGGTGCCCTGGCGACCCAGTCGGTCGAGCACATCGAAGCCCTCGATGGCTATTTCGCGCGTTTCCTCCCGCAAATGCGCATCGTGCTGTTACTGCCACTGCTAATAGCCGTCGTGGTGGGCTGGCTCGATTATCTGGTGGCCATCTTCTTGCTGCTCTCTGCGCCATTGATTCCGCTGTTCATGGCGCTGGTCGGCATGGGGGCAGAGCGTCTCAACAAGGAGCAGTTTGCTTCCGTTGCCAGGCTCTCGGCGCATTTCGTCGACCGCGTACGCGGCATGACGACGTTGCAGCTATTTGGTCATACGCGTGCTGCCCAGCAGGACGTCTGGTATGCCACCGACCAGTATCGCCGCCTGAGCATGCGCACTCTCAGGCTGGCATTTCTCTCGTCAGCGGTATTGGAATTTTTTGCCTCGGTGGCCATCGCCGTCGTCGCCATGTACGTGGGGTTTGGTCTGTTAGGCTATATCGATTACGGTCCTTCCCCCTCGCTGACCCTGTTCAGCGGTCTGGCGGTGTTGCTACTGGCTCCGGAGTTCTTCCAGCCCTTGCGAACCCTCTCGCAGCATTATCACGACCGTGCTGCGGCGCTGGGGGCGGCAGAGAGCATCGTGACCATCCTCGATGAGCCTGACGTGGTGCCGACCCGGTTCGACGCCCCCGTCGAACCAGATGCACTGATTGAATTGGTGAATGTCGAGGTGGGCTATGGTCGGCACTCGGCGGTCTTGACGGGCGTCTCGGCCACGATACGTCAGGCAGATGTGGTGGTTATTACCGGAGAGTCAGGCAGTGGCAAATCTTCCTTGCTGTCGCTGATGGCTGGTTTTATGGCGCCTCTGCGTGGCGCTTGCAGAGTCCGCCAGGGCGAGCAAGTGGCGTGGCTGGATCAATCACCCTGCATCATTCAAGGCTCGTTGGCCGATAACCTGCGCCTGGCGGCGCCTGATGCGACACCGGCTGCCATGCAGGAGGCCCTGGAAAACGCAGGCCTGGGGGAATTGTTGGCTGCCTTGCCTCATGGCCTGGAGACGGTGGTAGGGGAGCGCGGGGTCGGCTTGTCGGGAGGTCAGGCGCAGCGCTTGACCCTGGCTCGGGTATTTCTCAGCCAGGCACCGCTGGTGTTGTTGGATGAGCCCACGGCCAGCCTTGATTCGGCGACGGAAAAGAGCGTGATCGACGCACTGCTGGCCTGGTCGGCGGAAGGGCGAACGTTAGTCATGGCAACACATCACCCTGCGGTGATGGCCGTTGCCACTCGCCACTGGGTGTGTCGAGACGGCCAGCTTCACGAGGTGGCGCCATGAAGTTTCTGCACAATGACCTGAGCCCATGGCTGGCGCTCATGTTAAGGCGCAGGCAGCGTTTCCTCGTGGGTGCGCTGCTGGTATGGGTAACGTTGCTGGCGGGCCTTGCGCTGCTGGGTTTGTCCGGCTGGTTCATTGCGGCGTGTGCCCTGGCGGGCATTGCGTTGGCTGCCGGGTTGCCATCATCACTGGATATTTATGTGCCCGGCGGCGGCATTCGTTTTTTTGCCTTGCTGCGCACTGTCGCTCGATATACCGAGCGGCTCTACAACCACAATACCGTGCTGACGCTGCTGGCGGATTTACGCTATCGCGTCTTTGGTGACTTGACGCGCCTGGATGACGCATCGTTGCGGCGTCGGCGAGTCGGTGAGTGGTTGAGTCGCCTGACGGCGGATATCGATGCCCTGGATAGCCTATATCTACGCCTGCTAGTGCCGCCAGTAGTGGCCTTGTTGAGTGTCTGGATCATTGCAGGCTTCATCGCTATCTGGTTGCCGCTGGTGGGAGCCGTCGTGGCCAGTGTATTGACGCTGCTGTGGCTGGTCATCACCCTGGGCTTTGCCAGGCTGGGTTTCACCAACAGCCATCGGCAAGTGGATGATCAGGAGGAGCTTCGGCGGCTGGTGTTGGATCAGGTACAGGCGTCCGCTGAGCTGATGAGCTACCGAACCAGTGACTGGTACCGCAGGAAAATACGAGCTCACGAACAGCAAGCGCTGGATAACCAGCGTCAGTTGGCCGTGAAGGCCGCGCTGGGAAATGCGCTACTGATGGCGGTAACGGGGCTGTTGATCATCGGTGTGCTCTGGCTGGGGAGTCTGGCACTGGCCGAGCAGCGCGTGGTGGGCCCCATCATGGTCATGGGCGTGATTGCCGTGTTTGGTATCAATGAAGTGTTGGCCAGCCTGCCCGCCGCGTTTGTGCGGTTTGGCACCAGCCACGGGGCGGCTCAGCGGCTGAATGCTCTGCGGGCGACACAAGAGCAAACGCGTGTGGACTCGCTTCCGGATGACGAGGGTGGCCATGCCCTGCAACTGCGTGAGGTCATGTTCCGTTATCCTGATGCGGCGGGCTGGGCGATATGTCAGGTTTCTCTGACTCTGCCTGCCGGTCAACGTGGTGCCATCATGGGTATTTCGGGTTCGGGCAAATCGACGCTGGCCAATTTGATCATGGGCCGTATCTCTCCCACTGAAGGGGATGTGTGGGTGGCCGAGCATGCACCCTCTGCCGTTACCCTCGAAAGTAGTGCAGCACATATGGGGTACCTCCCCCAGCAAATAGACCTGTTCGATGGATCGCTGGCCGATAACCTGCGGATCGCCAAGCCTGATGCGACAGACGAAGAGCTTTGGCAGGTGCTTGCCCAGGTCGCTCTCTCGGACTGGGCGAAACGCCAGCCTCGTCAGTTGGCGACTCAGGTGGGTGAAAGAGGGCAGCAGCTTTCAGACGGGCAGGCGCGCAGAGTGGCGTTGGCGAGGCTGCTCTTACGCTCGCCCTCGGTGGTATTGCTGGATGAGCCCTTCGCGGGAGTGGATGCGGCAACCGCCCGGCACGTGGCGGCCTCGCTGGACGCCTGGTTGGTAGGCCGTACGGCGATTTTCTTTGTTCATCAAGTGGATGATGCGGCTCTGGTGCCGGGTTTGGCTTATCAATGGCGGCTTGATGGTGGTAAGTTAATTCACGATACTTCATTTTGATATTCACCGAATCGGCAAGTAGGCGGCGACCATGAACGACTTTTTACGGTACCTTCCCAAGGCTGAGCTTCACTTGCATATCGAAGGTTCTCTCGAGCCGGAACTGATGTTCCAACTGGCGGAACGTAACGGCATCGAACTCCCCTATGCCACGGTCGAAGAGGCCAAGGCAGCTTACGATTTCAAAGACCTGCAAGGGTTTCTGAATCTTTATTACCAGGGCATGAACGTCTTACGCAGCGAACAGGACTTCTATGACCTGGCCATGGATTATTTCAAGCGTGCCCGTTCGGAAGGCGTGCTGCATATCGATATGCACTTCGACCCTCAGGCGCATCTGCAGCGTGGTGTACCTTTGGAGGTGGTCATGGCGGGACTGCTCAGGGCCAAACAGGAGGCCGAGAGCCAGCTAGACCTTTCAGTGGGTATGATCATGGCCTTTCTGAGGGATCGTCCAGCCGACGAGGCACTGCACGTTCTCGAGCAGGCGGCACCCTACTGGAAAATGCTGGATGCCATTGGCCTGGACAGCGCCGAGCGTGACAACCCGCCCGAGAAGTTTCAGGCCCTGTTTGCGCGCGCCAAGGAGCTTGGGCTGGTGCGTGTGGCTCATGCGGGCGAGGAGGGGCCTGCCGCTTACATTACGCAAGCCCTGGACCTGTTGGACGTTCAGCGCATCGACCACGGTGTGCGCTGTCTCGAAAGCGAAGACGTCGTGCAGCGTCTCAAGGAGTCCCAGACGGTACTGACCGTGTGCCCGCTCTCCAATGTCAGCCTGAAAGTGGTCGATCAATTGGATCAGCATCCGCTACCGGCGTTGTTGGAAGCGGGTCTGAAGGTCACCATCAGCTCTGACGATCCTGCCTATTTTGGTGGTGGGCTGCTCGAAAATCATATCGCCTGTGCCGATGCCTTTGGCTGGGGAGAAGATACCTTCAAATGGCTGAATCGCAATGCCATGGAAGAAGCCTTCGTCAGCGACGCGCGGCGCGCCGAACTGTTGAAGCGCCTGGAAGCAGCCTGATACAGCCTGCTGCCGCCCCTATGGGCGGCGGCATAGTGCATCAGGGTAGAGCGGGCACCTCGAAATCGGGCATTTCACCTGTCAGGGAGTGCAGAAATGCCGTGATGTTATCAATGGTGGGTTCGTCAAACTCACGTCCCAGCATTTCCTGGCCCATAATGGCCACGGCTTCTTCGAGCGTTTCGGTGGCACCATTGTTCATGTACGGGTAAGTGACGCCGACATTACGCAAGGTGGGGGTGCGGAAGCGGTACTTGTCTCTTTCTTCGCCGGTCACCACGTAGCGACCCAAATCTGTCGACCCCGGCACCTGAATGGCGTGGAACTGACTATCGGTAAAGTTGGCGCCGCGATGGCAGGCAATGCAGCCATTATTAACAAAAGCTACCATGCCGTTTTTCGCTTGTTCGCTAATCGCGTCCATGTCCCCTCTTAAATAGCGATCAAAGGGCGCATCCGGGGTGTTGAGCGTTCGCTGGAAAGCGGCTAATGCTTGTCCTAAATTATCAGCGTTGATCGGGTCTTCTTGATCAGGGTATGCGGCTGAAAATTTATCTTGGTACCGTTCAAATTCAGCTAGGCGCTCCAAGGCATGCTCTAGCTGCATCGCCATCTCAACGTCTGCTTGGATGGGTCCTAATGCTTGTGCTTCAAGGTCGGGTTCTCTACCGTCCCAAAACTGTGCATCTAAAAATCCACTGTTGAGTACAGTGGGCGTATTGCGCTCGCCAACTTGGCCGTTATGGCCAACGGCGCGAGGTATGCGGTCTGACCATCCCAACGCAGGGTTATGACAGGTGGCACAGCTAATAACCCCGCTAGAGGAAATGCGCGGTTCAAAGAACAGCATATTACCCAGCTCAACTTTTTCCTCTGTCTGGGAGTTAGTGGCAGGTAATGGTGGTAGGTGTGGTAAAGGCTCAAACCTCTGGCGATACTCATCTAGGCCATCGCTTGCCTGCGCTGCGCTAGCAGAAAGCAATAGAGTGGCGCCGAGCGCTGAAATCACTTCATATTTGTTACGCATAGTTCCCTCTCTCATCTGGCTCTTTTTTAACGACACGCCGACAATTAGCGGTGGTGTGACGTGAGTATTAGCTTAAAAAAGGGCCGATTCTGGAAGGTTGCGCTGGGTCAAATGTTAAGTCTTTATGTGAGGCTTTCTCGGTCAGAGTACTAATGCGAAAAAAGTGTTGACGCGCTGATTCAAATGCGTAAAATACGCCCACATCGAACGGCGACGCCCTTCGAAAAGCTCTTTAACAATTTGATCAGGTAATTCATGTGGGCGCTTGCCGATGAGGGTGAATCATCACCTAATATCAAGGCAAGCGAACACCAGGATACTCTTCGGAGTATCACAGTGAATTCGTTTGAACCTTGAGCCAAGTTTGATCCGCTTTTGTTGCCTTCGGGCAGCGAGTAAGGATCGCATTGATCTTAAACTGAAGAGTTTGATCATGGCTCAGATTGAACGCTGGCGGCAGGCCTAACACATGCAAGTCGAGCGGTAACAGATCCAGCTTGCTGGATGCTGACGAGCGGCGGACGGGTGAGTAATGCATAGGAATCTGCCCGATAGTGGGGGATAACCTGGGGAAACCCAGGCTAATACCGCATACGTCCTACGGGAGAAAGGGGGCTCCGGCTCCCGCTATGGGATGAGCCTATGTCGGATTAGCTAGTTGGTGAGGTAACGGCTCACCAAGGCGACGATCCGTAGCTGGTCTGAGAGGATGATCAGCCACATCGGGACTGAGACACGGCCCGAACTCCTACGGGAGGCAGCAGTGGGGAATATTGGACAATGGGGGAAACCCTGATCCAGCCATGCCGCGTGTGTGAAGAAGGCCCTCGGGTTGTAAAGCACTTTCAGCGAGGAAGAACGCCTAGCGGTTAATACCCGCTAGGAAAGACATCACTCGCAGAAGAAGCACCGGCTAAC